>JAGLDW010001062.1 GCA_023145395.1 Lentisphaeria bacterium
TATCGGGTGCCTCGGGCGGTTCTATTCTCGGTGAGGAAGGCGCAGGGCTTTCGTTCCTCTTCTCCGATGTCCCAAGCCTCATTGGCATGGTTGTGCCATGGACCAGCATCGCCGGCACCTGTGTTTCCCAGAACATTCTCATCTATACCTACGCCCCCAGCGACAAGCGACACTTCGATGGGATCGGGAAAGAGATCCAACGGGACACACGCTACCTGCTCAGCATCCCCATTCCCTCCATCCACAATGCCCGAGCCCATGCCGGAGGCGGAGGACGAGCTTGCGGCGCAGTGCAGTTGCTCTTCGAGAGCAATATTTTTCCGGATTTCGACGTGACCAACAAGCCCGCCGAGTTCGGCATGGAGGACATCCGCGATCACGACTTCTACAAAAAATCTCTCAAGCAGGTTTTCGTCATTCTCTCCAGTATTTCGATGGGAATGGAGATCATGAACCTGCGGCAGACCTCCTACCAAGCCATCCACGAACTCAAGAACAAGCTCATCTCCGCCCACTCCTGGGTGAACTGCCTCAAGGAGGACATCGAGATGATCGCCCCCAATGCGCTGGAGGACGAGGATATCATCGAAGACTTCAGCCTGGCCATCGACGCCGTTGAAGCAGGTTCGAAGATTGCCGTTGGATACCTCCAATTGAGCAAACTCTACAGTCCCGAGTTCACGGATGCGGACATCAACCAGGTGCTTGCAGAGACCTCGAAGGACATCGGAGCCTTCACGACCAGCGCTGCCGGGGAAGACAGCGTGGATATCTTACTCGACGTGACGGAGGGAATCGGCACATTCCGATTTGACCCCGCACAGATCAAAATGGCACTTTTCAATCTTGGGAAAAATGCAGGCGAGGCACTTCTCGAGCACGGAGTTCGGGAAGGCGATGACAAGCCCTGCATCACGCTTTCCTCGTCTGTTCTCGGCGACAGGCTTCAAGTCACAGTCGCAGACAATGGCAAGGGCATGCCGGAAGACATCGCCAACAACCTCTTTGTCGCCTTTAAGACCAAGAAGGAGGGGGGCACAGGACTCGGTCTGACGATCACCAAGAAAATCGTCGATGTCCACGGTGGAAGTATTCGTTGCGAAACGGGTGACACGGGAACAAGTTTCACGATTCTATTGTAATGTTGCCATTCAGCACCTATAGACGATGAGGATATAGACTTCCGCCAGAAGCGAGACGAAAGGAGAATTCAGATGCCAGATAAGCCCATCCCAAGACACTACAAGAGCGTCGATCCGGAGAGCCAGAAGAATCAGAACGAATACCAGGCGATGATTAGTAGCATCGAAAAGAGGATGGATCCGGACAGCAACACGGTGCTCATCGTCGATGATGACAAGGGTATCCGTAAGTTTGTCGCGCGCAGTATCCGTCGCTACACCAAGAATATCGTCGTGTACGAGGCGGAAAATGGCAAGGAGGGACTTGAGGTCCTCGCCGATATGCGCGAGCGCCACAGCCACGATCCCCTCTTCATTGTCAGCGACCTCAACATGCCAGTCATGGACGGTTGGAAGTTCATTCAAGAACTGCGGAAAGACTACGAAGACAAAGGAATGGAGCAGGGAATCCCCCTGATTGTCCTCTCCTCTACGTCCGGAGAGAAGGGCATGGCCATCTTCCGCAAGAGCGTCCACGGAGAAAAATCCCACTATCAACCCATGGTCGCCGTCGCCAAGGAGGTCTGCACGGACCCCACTCAGTACACCGCGCAGGGCGAGAAGGGCCTAGTGGCCTGGATTCGCCAGTTCTCTCGTCACGGCAACGACACGGCCTTTGACGTGTAGAGCGCTGACACAAGCTACGCGGCTACTGAAAAGCCATGGATACAATTCGCCCGCCGCTCCGCAAGGGACGGCGGGTGAACTTTTGCGAGGTGTCCGCATTGCGCTGTCCGTGTCCCCCGTCGATGGGGGACCCCGGTTCGTCGGAGCCTTGTCCTCCAGGGCTTGTGCAGTCCGCTGTCCGTGAGTGCACGTACCTCGGACCACTCCCTACAGATTTTTGACCTGACCGTCCCGTGCCGACGCGTAGGCCTGTTCTGTGACCTGCATGATGTGCAACGCGTTCGCGCCACTGTTCAACTCGGGTGCCTCACCCTTGAGAATGCAGTCCGCGAAATAGGCGCATTCCGCCGTGTAGGGATTGACCGCGGGAAACTCGATGGGCTGGAACGTGTTCGCCACATCCTTGTTCTGAGTTGCGTCATAGCCTCCCTCGCCCAGACCAAAGATGCCCTCGGCAGTGCCTTCCGTGCTCTGGCCAATTGTTCCTTCGGTGAAAATGCTCCCCTTCGAGCCGTAGATCTCCAGACGGGTACGACTCGATTCGTCGGGCACGCAGAAGAAACTATCGACTGTCCCATGGGCGCCGTCCGCAAACTCGAGGAGCGTCGTGGAGGAGTCCTCGCTCTTGTAGTCCTGCACAAGGTTTCCCGTCAGCGAGACCACCTTCTTGATGTCGCCCGCAAAATACTCGAGCAGGTCGTATAGGTGGGTTGCCATGTCGATGAGCGCACCGCCGCCGCCCTGGTCCGGATCCTGCCGCCAGGCGCCGGGGATGGGGGGGTACCAGCAGGAGAGTTGAGCACGCATATAGACAATCCTGCCAATCCTGCCCTCCTCGAGAATCTGCTTGATCGTCTGATGCGCCCCATGGAACTTCATCATGTAGCCTTCCTGCAGGAAGACGTTGTTCTCCGCGCAGACGGCGATGGCTCGCTCGGTCTCGCCGCTTGTCATCGTCAACGGTTTTTCGCAGAAGACATGTTTTCCCGCCTTCGCGCACGCCTCGATCTGGGGAAGATGCAGAAACACGGGACTGGCGATGTACACCGCCTGAATCTCCGGGTCGCCCACCATCTCCTCCACCGTCGTATACGCCTTTGCAACCCCGAATTCGGCGGCGATTTCGTCGATGCCCACCACATCCATGACAGCGGCAAGCTCAATGTTCTCCGCCTCGAGCATGCCAGGTATGGTCTTGCGCCGGGCAATGCCCCCCGCGCCAAGAACGCCAAATTTCACTTTGCTCATGATTCATCTCCTGTTTCCAATTTCCGAGCCAGTGCCTCGGCAACCATTATTTCGCGTAGGCCTTGATGGTCTTGACGATGGCGGCGGCAATCTGCTCCATGTCATCGGCCGTGAAGGTCGGGAACGCGAAGCAGGTGAACGTGTTCGTCTCATGCCACTTCGCGTTCGGGACATCCACCTTCGCGTAGTCCACATGCGCGGCAGTGGTGTATTCCTTCGATGAAAAGGGGAATCCGTTGCTGCCGAATGCATTCTGGCGCATGAATGCACCCTCGGTGTGACACTGTGGCCAAAAGACCTTCCAGCAGGGCGCGCCCTCTGCCCCAGCGGCAGTGACAAACTGCTGGATGTCGCAATTCATCATCTCCATGTCCAAGCTGTACGCCATGACAAACCAGCCGTTGCGACGCTCCTCGGTGTCGATCGGCATGAACTTCACCTGGGGCAGATCCCGCAGGGCATCCATGACGATGTGGGCGTTGCGGCGCCGCGCGGGCATGTTCCAGTTGTCCATCCGCTCGATCTCCGCGATGCCGATCGCACTCTGCATCTCGGTCATCCGGTAGTTCCACCCCACGCGATTGTGGATGTAGGGCAGTTTCTGTTCGAGATCGAGCAGATTCATCCGCTCCCGCACATCGTAGCCATGGTCGCGGAAACTGCGGGCCTCCCAGGCGAGGTCCTCGTCGTCGGTCGTCACCATGCCACCCTCGCCGCCGGTGGTGAAGGTCTTGTTCTGGCAGAAGCTACAGGCATTGATGTCGCCAAGCGTGCCCGTCTTTCTGCCCTTGAACTCGCCACCAAACGCCTCGGCGTTGTCCTCGATCACAAACAAGTTGTACTTCTTGGCGAAAGCCAGAACCTTGTCCATGTCGCAGACGTTGCCATACAGATGCACGGGCATAATCGCCTTTGTGCGCTCGCAGACCAGCTTCTCGGCGGACTCGATGCTGATGCAGTGGTCCTCGATGTTCACATCGGCAAAGCGGGGGATGGCGCCCGACTGCACGATGGAGAAGCTCGAGCCAATGAATGTGTAGCTGGGCACGATCACCTCGTCCCCCGGGCCGATGCCGAGCGCCGCCAACGCCACATGCAGCGCACTCGTGCCCGAGTTCACGCAGATCGCGTACTTGCTGCCCTGCCATTCGGCGAACTTCTTCTCGAACTCCATCCCCTTGCTGCCAGTCCAGTAGTTCACTTTGCCCGAGCGCAGAACATTCTCGACCGCCTGGATCGCGTTCTCGTCGAAGTTCGGCCAGCCGATCAGATCGTTCGTCACCGTCTTCGGTCCACCATCAATCGCGAGTGTAGCCATTGTCATTCTCCCTTTTCCTTTGTTTGGGATGATTCCCGTAGAACTCTATACATACACATGTCCGTCCACTTCGTAGAAATCCGCCAATGCCTTGGCCACAGCGCCCAGCGGCGCCGCGTGAGTCAGGCCCGACGGACAAATCCGCACCCGTTCGCTACAGGCCGGCAACGCACCCTCGGAGAGCCCCTTTTCAACCCCCCTCATGACGATGTCCGAAAAGCCCATCAAGGCACCGTTCACCACAATGAGAGGAGGGCAGAGAATATTGACCAGTGTAGACAAACCAAGGCCCAGGCGGTGCCCGGCATCCTCTAGAATCTGACGGACTCGGGAGTCCGACGGATCGACCTTGCTCAACCTCGCTGACGCCTTGCCCGTTGCCTCCTCGATACGCTCCAGCAAGACACGGTCGGACACATAGGCCTCGAGGCACCCAAGATGGCCGCACGTGCAGCGCCGTCCGTTCGGCTCGACGACGACATGACCGATCTCGCCCGCATATCCACTCGCGCCCGCGTACAAACGACGATCCTGCACAATCCCCGCGCCAATGCCCACGCCCACATCGACGCACACAAAACTGCTCACATCCCCCGCGAGACCAAACCACATCTCCGCCAGCGCCTTCGCGCGGGACGCCTCCTCGATCGCCAGCGGCACATCCAGTATTGCCTGGAACTGCTCGCGCACATTCACCCCATCCAACGCTCGAAGATTCACGGACCGATGCACAAGCCCCGTCCCGCAATCGATAATTCCCGGTACAACCAAGCCCGCACGCTGGGGGGAGGGATCTGCCGATTCGCACAACTCCCCCACCACACGCGACAAGGCATTCTTAATCACCCCAAAATCTGCCCCAAGGGAAAAAGACGCGGATGCCGAACAACGAGGCGCCCCGTACAAGTCTGCGACCACGCCGTCCACACCAACCTCGTGAATCGCCACGCCAAGCACGCTCACCGTGTCGCGGCGCAATTCCAGAAGCGTCCGCGGCCGTCCGCGGCCTTGACGGGTCTGACCCACCTCCTCGACCAAAGCCTCCTCCAGAAGCTCGAACACGATATTCGTCAGGCTCTTGCGGTCCAACCCCAGACTGTCCGCAAGCTCCGATCGGGAAATGGGGGAACGCAGGCGGAGCGCATTCATGATGCGAGCCCGGTTCATCCGTTTGATCAATGCTTGGTTCGCCATCCAAATCCACTCCGAAACCAGATCCAAAGACAGGAAAAGAACAATAATGGAACGTTTCCATTATTCCACCTTCGAGTTTGCCTTTTCCCTTTCCGAGTCTTCCAATGGTGTCGTATTGGTGTAGGCTATGCGATGATTGGCACTCACCCAACCAACCAGGAGAAAACCATGATCCCCCGCCTATCCGTCGCACTTCTGACTACGTTGCTGGCAACGGCCCTGCACGCGGAGCTGACACTCGTTGAGAATGGAGAGCCTAGAGCCGTAATCGTGACTGCGGATCGCCCGACACGCCTCGTCGCCTACGCCGTGGAGGAACTGCGTGACCATGTGCAACGAGCCACAGGCGCGGAACTACCGGTCGTGAAGGAGGGCAAGCTCAAGCAGAGCGACACCCGGACACGTATCACGGTGGGCGACTGCTCCATCGCCCGCACAGCGGGCTTCGAAACCACTGCCCTGCCCCCGGAAACCATTGTCGTCCGAACGGTGGGCAACGCGCTCATTCTCATCGGTGGCGACCGCATCAAGGGCAAGGCGCTTCCGACAGATCGCACCCCTGCAGGCACACTCCATGCCGTCTACGATTTTCTGCGCAAAGAACTCCAGGTGCGGTGGCTCTGGCCCGGCGAGACGGGACGCGTCGTGCCGAAACGCCCCACGATCCAGATCGACACCCTCGACCGGCGTTTTCAGCCCCCGTTGATCCAGCGCAACATTCGAAATGGCATGAAGGATGCGACGGGCGAAGTCGCTCAAATGGGTTTCACCCCCCAACGCCTCAAGGCCTATGCCGCGGAATACAGACGCTGGGCATTGCGACGCGGGATCGGGCGGCGCGCCTCGTTCCGCTTCGGACACGCCTACAACAACTGGCTTGGCAAGTATGGCAAAGAGCATCCGGAATGGTTCGCCATGATGCCCGACGGCACTCGCGTCACCCCGGAGAAACCCTACCCCAGCGAGGAACGGGCCAAGCTCTGCGTCACCAATCCGGAGTTGCTCGATTTCATCGCCGAAAAAGGCGTCGAATACCTCGAAGCACATCCGACGGTTCTATCCTTCACCGCCTGTCCCAACGACAGCCGCGGCTATTGCATGTGCCCCAAATGCAAAGCGCTGGACCCACCCGAGGGGCTGCCCACCCAGATGAACTATCCCGGCCAGAACTTCATGTATCCCTCTCTGAGCGACCGCTACGTCTGGTTCTGGAACCAACTCGCCAAGCGCATGGGCGACCGCTGCCCCGACAGGTACATCGGCGCCTACGCCTACAGCAACTACAACCACCCTCCCCTGCGCGAGAAACTCTCCCCACGCGTCATCATCGGATACGTCGGCTTCAACTATCTCGATGCCGAATACAACGCACGAAGCCGCGAGGACTGGGCTGGATGGGCCCGCACGGGCTGCAAGCTCTATCTTCGCCCCAATCTCCTACTCGCCGGACACGGCTTCCCTCTCAACTACGCCCGGAAACTTGGACGCGATGTGCAGCAGTGCTACAAAACCGGCATGCTTGGAACGGATTTCGACAGCATGACCCATCAGTACGCCGCCCAAGCGCCCATCTTCCATGTGCTCACCGCGCTGCTCTGGAATCCCGAAGCGGATGTGGACGCGCTCTATGGCGACTTCATGACGACGGCCTACGGATCCGCCAGCGTCCAAATGCGCTCGTATTGGGATCGACTCGAGACGCTCACCAACACCATCGCCGATTTCAAGGAAGGGGACATCGACCACGACCGCACGCCCAAGTTCCACAAATTCGCGCCTGTTTTCTACAGCCCGCAGGTGCTCGCCGAGTTGCGCACGCTTCTTGCGGCGGCTCGCACAGCCGCACGGGACGATGACTCCGTGCTGGCGCGCATCGACACAGCCGCCGTCGCAGTGGACTACGCGGAAATTCAGACACGGGTCCTGACCGCCGTTCGTCAGTACACGAAGAAGACAGACAACCTGCAGCCGCTCGCGGACCTGTTGCAGCGCAAGAGACAGTTCTTCCAAGCGCACTTGGATGACTTCACACTCGGTGTCCACCACGTCTACTGGCGCGAAGGACGCAGTACGCGCCACCGCCGCATGTACGGGACCAACCTACTCAACGACCTCGCACACCCGCGCGAACTCGCACGCCTCATCCCCTGGCGCTTCCGCAAGGACCCGGATGGTGTGGGCGAAACCAAGAACTGGCAGGCGCCGAAGCTCGACGACTCCGCCTGGACACCCATTACCACCCTCACCTTCTGGGAGCAGCAGGCACCAGGCAAATACGATGGTTTCGGATGGTACCGCACGAACATTTCCGTGCCGAAGGCCTGGGCCAAGCAGAAAAAGATCTCGATCCTCTTCGGTGCGGTCGATGAATCCTTCCGCCTCTACATCGACGGGCGCAGGGTCCACGAATCGCTCTACGATCCAGCTGTGGATCCCGACATCTGGAAGAAGCCCCGCGTGGTGGACATCACCAAGGACCTCAAGCCCGGCCAGACCCAGACCCTGGCCGTCCGCGTCCACGACTCAGGCGGCGCCGGAGGCATCTGGAAACCCGTCTTCATCATCCACGACTGACCGAAAACAACAAGGTGCGGACAACGAAAGTCGTGGAGGGCGAGGCTCTGACGAGCCAGTCCCCCGTCGTCGGGGGACACGCACTGCACACTGGCCCAGGCAACTTTCCTGGGCATGTGGACTGCGGAGTTCGCAAGGCATGGTAAGCCTAGCGACGCTTCTTTTTCTTGTTCTTGCCGGCTGATTTCGGGCGTTTTTTTCGGGCCGCCTTTTTGGCCTTGGTGGCGCCGCTGCGCCCGAGGCCAGGGGACATGCCACCCATTCCTCCCATGCCACCCATTCCTCCACCGCCACCGGACATGGCATCCATCATGGCGCCCATGCCACCACCACCGCCGCCGCCGCGGGTCATCATACTCATCATCTTCCGCATCTGCTGGAACTGCTTGATCAGCTGGTTGACCTCCAGCAGCTCGACCCCGCTGCCTTTGGCGATCCGCTGCCTGCGCGACGTGCCGATGATCTCGGGCTCCTGACGCTCCTGCGGAGTCATCGAATGAATGATGCCCTCGATGCGGTTGAATTCACCATCGTCGAGATCCACACCGTCCGGCAGTAGTCCGCCCGCACCCGGCAGCATCTTGAGCATGCTCATCATGCCGCCCATCTTGCGGATCTTGTTTAGCTGGCTGATGAAATCCTCAAAGTCGAAGGTGCTCTTGCGCAGCTTGTCATGCAACGCAGCAGCTTCCTCCTCGTCAAACTGCTCAGACGCCTTCTCCACCAAGCTGACCACATCGCCCATGCCAAGAATGCGGGACGCCATGCGGTCGGGATGAAAGGGCTCCAGGTCCTGGGGTTGCTCGCCCACGCCCACAAACTTGATCGGCTGGCCGGTCACTTGGCGCATGGCCAACGCCGCGCCGCCACGGGCATCGCCATCCAGTTTTGTCAGAATGATGCCAGTGATGCCCAGCGCTTCGTCGAAATGCTCGGCGACGGACACGGCTTCCTGACCTAGTGCGGCATCGCCAACCAGCAGAATCTCCTTCGGCTGGGCCCGTCGTTTCACATCGACCAATTCCTGGACCAGTTCCGTATCGACCTGCAGGCGACCGGCCGTGTCAATGATCAGCGTGTCGCATTCCTGCGCAAGTGCTTCGTTGCGTGCGGCGACAGCCACGGCGGCCACATCCTTGCTTTCCCGATCGCTGTACACGGGAAAGCCCAGATCGCTGCCGAGAATCTCCAGCTGGTCGATGGCGGCCGGGCGGTGTAGATCCACAGCGGCCAGCATCACCTTTCGCCCATGCTTCTCGCGCAGATGCAGAGCCAGTTTGGCGCTGGTGGTGGTCTTGCCGCTGCCATGCAGACCGCAGAGCATGATCACCGCGAGCTTGTCGGAAAGCTCAAGTGGAGCATTCGTTCCGCCGAGCAGCATCGTCAGCCGGTCGTTGACGATCTTCACCGCCTGCTGGCCAGGCGTGACGCTTTTCATCACCGCCTCGCCGAGGCATTCGCGCTTCACATCGGCGACAAAATCCTTCGCCACCGTGTAGTTCACATCCGCGTCGAGCAAAGCGCGACGGATCTCGCGCATGGCATCGCTGACGTTGGTCTCGGTGAGCCGTCCACGCCCGGTCAGGCTTTTGAAGGCTTGCTGGAATCGGTCTGTCAGTCGTTCAAACATGGAAAATACTCAGGTTTTTGGGATCTCATCGGGATATGTGGAGTAGGCTTCACGCGTAATCGAATGATTGGACTTCGCCCCCACCGGCCTTGTGCCGGTGGAGCGGGAGATTGATGCTTGGGTATTGCTTATTTTTTTGTTTTCCCCTCCTCCCCGCCCGCAGGCTGACAGCCTGCGGGCGGGGAGGAGGGGCAGGGCCCTCTGCAAATTATCAAGAAAACACAATCCTTCGCTCCACCGGGATAA
>JAGLDW010001063.1 GCA_023145395.1 Lentisphaeria bacterium
GTAGCTGAAAAAACGCATGGGGAACGCGGTGCCGCCGCACAGAGTGCCGTTGGGCGCTGCGGCAACGCCCATGATGTGCGCGCCCTCGCTGGTGTAGTCGAACGTGACTTTCTTGGTCTCCCCCGTCTTCGGGTCCTCGACGACCAGGTACCGTTCGACTGTGTCGCAGGTTCTGAGTCGGCGTCCATCTGGGAAACGGCGATGAACCAATCCCTGGCTGCCCGTGATAATGGGCTTCTTCTTCATGTCCGCCGGTCGGGGAACTTTTCGGGACTTCCCCTGATGAAGCTCGTACCATGTGTCGCCACCATTGCACCCGTAGACGTTGCCGTTTTCGTAGCGGACCACCGACGCGGTGCCTCGGACTCGCTCCTTCCCCGACAAAATGGCTTTGGCCGCACCAGTCGCGGGATCCAACGCCACAATCTGGCTCGATGTGTTGCCGATCGCGAAGTAGATCCAGCCCGTGTCGTCCGCGGCCACAGACCGCTGATACTGCCGCCAGTTTTCCTTGTGCACCCAGCCGTAGTCGCGGAGTTTCCGCGTCTTGGGGTCGTAGCACACGACCCCGCTGTTCGGGTAGGTGACGGCCCAGATCCGCCCGTCATCGTCCTCGGTCATGCTCATGGCCATCTGAGGTTTGGTCTTCTCCCAGAATGTGAAGGCGCCCTTGACCGGGTCGAACTCGGCGAAGTGGCCGGCAAAATGGGTGTAGAATCGATTGCGGGAAGACAGCAGCGACGCGTACGGGCAGTCGCCTCGCGGAGGAAAGGGCGTGGCAATCTGCCGAGACGTGCCCGTATCCGCATCCACCATCAGCAGGGCGTAGCCCCCTCGGTTGTCGAACAACCAGATCAGCGCCACATCATGCCCCTGGCCATCCTGGGTCGCCACGATGCCGCGATGGTTGCTGACCGGCGTCGCCACACCATGGTCGAGGAATCCATTGCCGAGATCCTTGCTGGCGCCCAGAGCAATGGAAGAGGTCAACAGGGTCAATGCGACGGTTGCCGTGAGAACAATGGAGGGCAGGGGGATAAGCATGGGGAGTGTGTTCCTTTTCGAGTGTGGCAGACCGCAAGTCAGACGTACTACGTACTCGCTTTCCCTCCAATTGCAACGTGTGTCCGGACGAGACCCATTCAGCACGACATGCCTGGAGCCGGGAAGGAGAAGAATCGACCGGATTGACAGAATGAACTGGATGGGGCACTTTGAACCCCAGATGCGGAAGTGTTCTGGGGCCGGAATCCTGTACGTTTTGGTCAGGCTTTCCAAGAAGCAAGAGCCTCTAAGGAGAACGGAATGAGGACGTCGAGCAGAGTCGTGATCGTGGGTCTGCTTCCATTGGTCTGGGGAGTCGTCAGCGCGCTCTACGCAGGCGAGGTGCGCAATGGCGGGTTCGAGGACGTCCTTCTTCCCGGCCAACCCCTCTACCGCGATACATTCGACGTCTCCCGCCGCTACGGCCCGTTTAGACACACCTATGGTGACAAGACGGAGATCCTGACCAACCGGGTGGAGATCGATCCCGCGTCCAACCAGAAAGTCGCACGCATCGCGTTCCGCTGGACGTCTTCGGGGAAGAGCATGACGTATTGGTCCTGTGCTCCCGTCAACCGACGGACCCGCCTGCCAGAGCCCGTGCCCATTCTGCCCCAGCTCGAACGCATCTCCATCCGCGTGAAGACGAAGATTCCCGTCGCCATCAAGATCGCCATCAAGCCCTACGGCTTCATCTATCACGGCGAGCAAAGAAAGGGCGATGGCAGCTGGCAGACCCTGGTGGTCGAGGACGCCTACGAGACGCTGAAGAAATGGTGCGCGGGAGGCAAGAAGCCGATTGCGGGCGCCTCCGTCTCTTCCGTGATCGTCTGCGCCATGCACCCAAAGGGAGTGAATGAGGGCGACATTCTCGTGGACGACCTGCGCTTCGAGACCAATGTGGCCGCCACCACCCCCACAGGCTGGATGGTCGCTCCGGACGCCGTCGAGATCGTGGAGGAACCCGTTCTCTCCGGCAGCAGGTCGGCACGGCTCACGCCCGGCCAGAACGTCCTCCGCACGACCGTCGGGACGCTCGCCAGCGGACACCTTTCTTTCTGGGCGAAGGGCGAAGGTGTCCTGACCTTGACGGTGAGCGCGACAGGACTTCCTGGGAAGACACTCGAGTTCCCCCTCGCGGACGACTGGCGGGAAGGAGTTCTCCCCCTGCGCAAGCTGCCCAAGAATCACGGGGAGGGAGGCATCTCCTTCTCCCTGACGGGCAAACAGGCTTGGCTCGACGACGTGCATTGCTTCTCGGCCCGAAAGATGCGGACCCTCTCCGCCGCGTCGCTGGTCTGGGACGAGGGCTGCCGGACACTGAGCAGCGCGCTGCAGGCTGTGGACGAAGCTGCGGCTCGCTCCTCCGACCTGATCTGCCTACCCCAAGTCTGCGGGGATGCGCCTCCGGAAACGATTGCGGACTCCGCAGAGCAAAGCGGACCGCTCACCTGGGCCTTCGCAGAGCGAGCGAAGAGAGCGAATGCCTATCTCGTCGCCAATTTGCGCGAAGCGGAGGGAGAGCGGGTCTTCCACACCTCCGTGCTCTTCGATCGCGGGGGCACTATCGTCGGCAAGTACCGCAAGAGCCACCGCTTGCCAGGAGAAACCATGGATCTGGGAGACGAGATTCCCGTTTTCCAGACCGATCTCGGCGGAGTGGGTCTGCTGGTGGGCACCGACATCTACTTTCCCGAGATTCATGAGAGACTGCGGCGACTCGGCGCGCGCACGGTTGTCTGGTCCACGGCACCCTTCGCAATCCGGGACGAGTTTCCACTTCAGAGCCTGCTGAGCGGACGGGCGACAGAACTGAGGAGCACCATCGTCGTCGCGCGCTACGCCGGACGCGAGGGATATGGCGGCTACCCGAACCGCTACGCCTGGACCGCCACCTGGCCCATCGGACGGGCCATGGTCATCGACCCCGCCGGTCACACAGTCGCCGACAGTGGGCACGCGGGAGGGGTGGCCACCGCGCTCGTGCCAGCCAGTCAGTTGGGAGGTGTCATCCGAAAGCGAGGCACCATTGCAGCCACGACGCCGAAGCTCTTTCCGGAGCTCCAGCCCGTCGTCTTCAAGAAGCGGAGCGTCCGCGTCAGCATCGTCGAGAACCGAGACGGCGTTGATGCGCTCATGCGCCGTCTGGACATCTGCGCAGTCCGCAAGACCGACATCGCCGCCCTCGGAGAGCTGGTCTGGTACCGCACCGAGGCGGAAGTGGTCAAGCACCGCGAACGCAACGAGACCCGTCTAGCCGCCATCGCCGCCAAGGCCGCCGAGCACAAGATGTACATCATGGTCGGTGGAGAGCTGACCAAGGGGTTCAACGACGGACACCTCTTCGACCGCGACGGCAAGGAGATCGGGTACTTCATCAAGATTCTGCAAACCACGGATCCAACTTGGAAGACCTACCGCAAGGGCAAGGAGACACCTGTCTTTCTCACCGACTTCGGGCGTGTCGCCGTCAAGATCTGCAACGACACCAATGGTCCCTTCATCGACTTTGACTACGGCATGAAGGGCGCCGAACTGGTCTTCTTCCCCACCCTCGATGCGGGCCCCTACGACGAATGGCGCGAGTTCCGCCACCGCAGACGCTGCATCGACAATGGCTTCTGGATGATCAGCACCAACTGCGGAGGCGGTGCGCAAACGGGCACGCGCAGCTTTGTCATGGATCCCTGGGGCTACCGCATCCTCGCCTCCCAGTGCATGAACCGGGGAAACACCAAGGGGCGGGGATCGGTCGCTGGCGAGGGATCCGTGCTGACCATCGACATCGATCTCGACCGACGCCCGGGATGGCACGCGCCAAGCGTCCCCGCACCCATGCTCGATCTTTCGAAAAATGCACTGCTGCGTATCCTGCCCCGAGACCCCAACGGGCGCATCGACCTGCTGTGCCTACGCGCTGATGGAGGCACGCCCTCGGACGACGAATACAAGCAGGGACTCTCCTCCGAACACCTTGTCTACCTAAATGTTGCGGACTCCGCAGATTCACCCCTGTCCCGCAGGAAGGAAAAAGGCGGTGGGAAACTGAATGTCGTCAAGGACAGTGCCGCGCTGAGCGGCAGCCATGTGATCTCGGTTGGACACCTGCGGTACAACGCACCGAAGCTCTGGTTGACCTACCGTCTGCCCAAGCTTGGCAAGAGCAGAAACTGGACGTTGTGGGCGCGTGCCAGCTTCCCCGACGTGAACAGCGATTCTTTCTACTGGCAGCTCAGCACAGACGACGGTAAGACATGGATCCCCGAACGCCCAAAGGATACGCATGCAGTGGGTTGGAAGCTCTCGCAGACGTACACGTGGATTCCGAACAGAACCGCTCTCAACGCCAGCGGCAAGGTGGAGTTCAAAGGCGATCTACGCACCGCCATTCACCAAAACCGCCACCCAGAGCTCTACTCCGCAGAGTGGT
>JAGLDW010001064.1 GCA_023145395.1 Lentisphaeria bacterium
TCCAGCGCGGTTGACATCCGGCCTCTTCCCGCTTGCAATTCACTGCTCAGAATGTATTTTGCCGACTGTTTCGCACCATCTATGCGCGTATAGTTCAGTTGGCTAGAACGCTACCTTCACACGGTAGAGGTCACAGGTTCGAGTCCTGTTACGCGCACCATTTTTTTTGTTCAAACGGCGGCGGTAGTCATCTACCGCCGCCGTTCTCTTTTTCGCCGTAAGCTAACGACTGGCGGCTGCAATCTCCGGATGCTGGAGGCACTGCTGTCGAGTCTGAACAGACCCTACTGCTACGACATCCGTGCCATCTACTACGACTGGGCAGATACAATATGGAAGCCGCTTCCGCAGCCGCTTCCGCCGGAAGACTCCTTTCACAAGTGGCTTGGGCAGCTCGTTGAGAACGAAGACATCGAGATGCTGGAGAACATTCGACTATTCGTGGAGGAGGCGACACCGCAACCGGACATGTGTGTGGCACCTCGAGGAACCCACGGCTATCATTTCGTGTCTGAACCAATTGAACGTGTGGACCGTGGGTCTACAGTACAACTGTGTTTTCTCCCCCTGCCACGCCACTCCAACGATGAGTGCCGCAATTGATATGAAGCATGTCAAATCTATATCACCTGACCCGGTAGTGAACGCGGTTGTGGAATTGCGCTTCGACAGTGCGTTGCCCAAACCTGCCATCTATGGAATACTGTACAGCGCGTTGCGAGAGGATTATGGGAAACAGGAAAGCATGCCGATAACGCAATTGCCCGAGGAATTGCGTCTGAAAGACCCAAACTTCCGGTTCAAGCCTTGGTATCAGCTCTCGGGAAATGGCTTGATGGTGCAAATCGGTCCGGATGTGATCGCGGTAAACTGTGATTGCTCAGGAGGATACATGGGGTGGACGAGTTTCTGGGAGCTCATCCAGAAAATCCTCGTGTGCGTGAAAGACACTGGTGTGGTTGCGAAAATCACCCGTGTTGGGATTCGCTACATCAGCTTTTTTGAGGGGATGAACATCTTTGACAACCTTAAGCTCGCCATTCAACGCGACGGCAAGCCGTTTGTGAGCCATGCCACGACGTTTATGACCCTGATTGAGGATGCCGGATTTACTCAGCGCCTAGCGGTGAAGAACGATGCGCAGTTGAAGACGGCATCAGGCTCAAAGACCGGCTCCACGATTGATATCGACACGTTCCAAATGGAGGAACGCGCGACTTTCGACGGAATTGAGGAGGCCATCCAAGACGGGCACCGCCTTGAGAAGCAACTGTTCTTCTCCTTGCTACGTGATGAGTTCCTTGAGAAGCTGAACCCGGTCTATGAGGAGGGGAACTGAGCATGCAGACGCTTACTTTCCGAGAAGATGCTCCGTCGTACGTGACAGACATCGCGGTAGTCTCAGCCGTCAGCGCAGCACTCGCGTTGTCCTCGCTGAGCAATGCGGCCATTTTGGCAGATGAGTTCCAGGCGCAGCTATTCAGCAGTGTCCCGCATCACATGGAACAATTCGACACCGCAGGATACACCAGCATTCCCGTTCCTGCGGAAATGGAAGCTGTCTCCCCACACGAAGCGGCCCAAGCATTCTCCGCGTTTGTGACCAAGCTGGCGGAGAATATGCAACCAGCACCTGCTGAGGTGCACCGGGAGGTTGCGGAGCGTCCTTGGGACTTCGTGTGAGTCGAGTCGTTCCGTGGGGCTTCGTATGAACTGGGTCGCTGAGAATATCGAGCTATTCCTGCCGAGATACCTCAGCGACGACACCAAGAACAACTTGGTTGACTCGCTCAAGCAGTTCCCCGACAATATCGACCAGCGGTTCTACCTCGGTCGCAACATCGGTGGAGATCCAATCCTGCAGGGAGATGGCATAGGGAGTTTGACGGTCTGCCACATTCCTAGGCAGAAGTTCTACTCCGCTCCTTGCATCGTTGTATCGAATAGTTGCGATGTGGATCCCAGCAACGAGCGACACACGCCCGTCAACATCTGCTACGCGCCGATAATCCGGTTGGCCAAGTACCGCGACTCTCTTGTCGAGAAGTATGGTGAGGAAAAGGCGGACAGCGTTGTAGAGGCCATCCGCAAACAGTACATCACCCACTACTTCTACCTGCCTGCTGGTGCCGGGTTGGACTACGAGGGCATTGTCCTGCTGGACCAAGTCACCAACGCACCGAACTCAACAGATTTCTACGACACTTTGCAGGAAGAACGCCTTTTCATCCTCAGCCAGTACGGATTCTACCTATTCCTCTTCAAGTTGTCTGTTCACTTCACGAGAATGGGGGAAAGGCTGGATAGAGATGCTGACCAGATTGTCACGTAGCACCGAGGCCGCGTCTGGATTTGATGGGCACTACGCCGTGTGAAAATGACAATGAGGGGGGAATCATGCCTGTTCGTATCGACCCGAAGAAGATTGCCTTTGCCCACAGGCTGTTCTGTGACTGGATGCGGGAACGGTCAGGCGGAGTGCCGTTCAACAAGTTCAGTGGGCACAAGTTCTTCATTGACGATGAGACTGCCTACAAATGGCGGGTCTACGACGAAGCGACGAAAATCTTGCAGCTTGACAGGTGGGCGAGGTGGAAGCCCGGAGCAGGACGCATTCTTGCCGCAGCGAAGGCGGCTTGCAGTCCGACCATCAGTGCCAATTTGCTTGAGCACCGCTTTGGGCCAAAGGGGGATTCGGCGTCACCGTTGTACCGGGTAGAGACTGACGGCGAGATTGCCGGTCTCGAATCTGCGCTACAGACGTTCATGGTCGGCGGTCTTGCGCACGGTGCTGGGTTTGGTGGGCGCTTCGATGACTTTGCCGACTACTTGCGGGGGAACAGCCTCGGCTGCAAATGGCCGTTCGTGGCATATCTGTGTTTCCTGCTCCAGCCAGCACTTTATTTTCCGATCCTGCCCGGTGCTTTCCAACGTGCCATTGACTGGTACGGTGCAGACTTCCAACTGGCAGGACGGGTGGAGTGGCAGCGGTACGCAAACCTACTTGAGCTTGCCGAGGTGCTCAAACCAAAACTCGCCCGTCACGGCTGGCCTAACGCCATCCAGATTCAGTCCTACATCTGGGTTGTGTCGTATCTCATCAAGGAGGTGGACCTACCCGAGGGAGATGGGGAAGACAAACCTGACGTTGAGGGTGAGTTTGAGGCTAGAGTCGCCACGGCACGAGAGAAAGAACGTATCGGATTGATTGGCGAGGAATATGTGTTCCTTCGGGAACAGGAGAAACTCAAGTCTGCCGGGCGCGAGGACCTCGTCTCGCAGATGAAATGGGTGGCACTGAAGGACGGCCTGGCGGGATATGACCTGCTGTCGTTCGATATGGACGGTTCGGAACTGCACATCGAAGTGAAGACCACCACTCGATCACCGGATAGCGATTTCGGATTTTGGCTGTCAGAAAACGAGCGACGAGTGGCCGAACGCGACGCACAATGGAGGCTGTACCGCGTCTCGAGCATTGATGTATCACCGTCCTGTGCAGACTTGGGCAACATCGTGCAGGCCGATCACCCGGGCTGGACCTTGAGGCCTGGAAGTTGGTTTGCCGAACGGTCACGGCCTGCCGATGCATCATAGCCAGATCCAGGAGTCCATGCGTCCTGTACTTTACACAGATTTTCGGGGTTGTTCGAGTCCAATGGCTCACGCCTCAACGCCGTCCCACTCGGAGACGTCGCGTCATTGTTTTCCGCAAGAACAACACCTATTTTTGACTCCCGGCATCTGAGAACGAATGAAAGGGAAGGACACCGATGACGAAGAAGATTTCAACATCCGCACTTGGCAAGCTCCATAACAGACAGACTCGCGAGGTGTTCTCGCGGTTGCTGGAAGAGGGAATGATTGCCAAGGAGGGTGAGTCCTGGAAGCTGACTGCAGCCGGTGAAAAACACGGCGGTGAATACCGGGAATCGAAGCAATACGGGAAGTACATCGTTTGGCCGGAAGATCTGTTCTCGAATAAACCCGCGCCACCACCAACGGGCCCGATGCTGAGTTCGACGAAGCTTGGGGAGCGTTTCGGATTGCAGCCGAAACGCATGAACAAGCTTCTCTCCGAGATTGGTTGGATCCACAGGGGAGTCAAGGGCTGGCAGACCACCGACAGTGGCCGTAAGCTGGGCGGATACGAAAAGCAGCACCACAAGACCGGCGTCCCGTATGTGCTTTGGCCAGCGAACATCCTTGAGAATCGAGTCCTCGTCGACAACGTGAATGACACGAAGGGAGTGACAGCCGACACGCAGGAGAGTCCCCCAGAGTCTGTGGAAGCGAAGCAGGCGGCGGCATTCCGCGAGAAGTTCGAGGCGAAGTACCGCGCCACGGATGGACACTTCGTGCGATCGCGTGGAGAACTCGCCATCGACAACTGGCTGTACATGTCGGGGCTGGTGCATGCCTACGAACGGAAATTGCCCATTGAGGAGGACGTGTACTGCGATTTCTACCTGCCCGGTGGAAAGGTGTATATCGAGTACTGGGGTATGGAGGAAGACGCTAAGTACGCAGCGAGGAAACGAGTGAAGCTCGATCTCTACGCGAAGTACAGCTACAACCTCATCGAGCTCACCGACGCCGACATCTTCAGTCTTGACGACGTCATGCCACGCAAGTTGCTGTCCTTCGGCATCAGCGCCGATTGAGCGAGTCCGAAAGAAGAGAGCCTGATATTCAGCTGAAGCCAATCTACCGAGAAAATCCCAAACGTGGCCCGGACATGCGGCTCCAGAAGGGCCAGGGATGCCTGTTCTTGAAGACACTTGCATTTTGTTCACTATAGAGGCATGTTCATAACTAATGAACACATTCTATTTGCGAACAAGAGGGATTGGTGATGACGTTGGCATGGAATCCAAGAGACGCGCTTCTTGCTGCTGACAAGGCTATCGAAGGTCTTGGTCGGTTTGTCTTTCTTGACAGCGGCAAGGTGAGACTTGATCTCGCTGGAGGGGGATCGTTGTGCTTTGATCTGATGCCTTGCGAGAAACTCAGCAGCGCTTCCCTGCTGCATGCGCTCAATCTGGCGCGGAACGTGCCCCATCCATTGGTGGCAAGCCCTCATGTAAACAAGAAGCTGGGCGAGGAGCTTCGCGAGGCCAGTGTTCCGTTTGTGGACAGTGCAGGGAATGTCTTCCTCAAAGGCGAGAGGGTGCTAGTCTGGCAGGTTGGAGCTCGACCAGTGACGTGCACGAAACCCGGAGAAGGTACTGTGCGAATGCGTGCCTTTCAGACGACGGGTCTGAAGTTTCTCTATGAAGTCATGGTGCGAGACTGCTCTTTGGTTGCCAAGACATACCGGGAGCTGAATGCTCTGAGTGGCGTGAGCCTGGGGGCAATCGGCTCTATCCTTCAGTCACTGAATGAGAACGGTTTCCTAGTCGAGGTGGACGGCAAACGTCGTCTGGTCAATCGCCGTGAACTTCTCGCCCAATGGTGTGCCGCATACCGCCAGAGATTGCGCCCCAAGAATCTCGTTGGGCGCTTCTCGTTGGGAAACCGTCACGGTGTGTCGGATCTTTCCCTACCGTCAGGCGTGCTGTTAGGCGGGGAGAAGGCGGCAGCAATGCTGACGGGTGCGATCCGGCCCGAAATCATCACCCTCTACACGCAGATAGGCGTCAATCTCTGTATAGCAAAGCTTGGTCTGCGTGCGGATGCCAATGGCGAAGTGGAGTTGCTGACAAGTTTCTGGCACACTCCGGCAGAGGAAGCCGACCGAGTCCCTCCTCTGTTAGTCTACGCCGACCTGATCACCAGTGGGAGTTGGCGGAATGCCGAGGCCCCTCGCTTGGTGTATGACCAGTTTCTTGAGGAGACCTTTGCCTGATGAAAGCACAGGAATGGGATGAGAAGAAGATCATGCAAGCGGTGGCCGCCGCTGCTGCCGACCTCGTGCTTCCGTTTATGCTTGTGGGGGCAAGTGCCCGTGACTGCCTTCTGGAGCAGACGCCGACCTTCAGAATCCTCCCGCGGAGGACCTACGACGTGGACATTGCAGTTCGCGTCGCAAGCTGGGACGTTTACAGGGCTCTGGTAGACAAACTCATGGCGGATTACGGCTGCGATCTGGATCCCCGTTTCAAAGGGCGTCTGGCTTTCCCTGGCGGGCTAACCTTGGACCTGATCCCATTTGGCGAAATCGCCGATGAGCAGGGCACTATCAGTTGGCCACCGGAGCATGATGTTGAGATGGGCACGGCGGGTTTCTGTGCCGTGCTGGACTCGGCCATTTCTGTCCAGGTTGGGGACACGATCCTGAGGGTTGTTTCTTTTGATGGTATCGTCCTGCTGAAATTTCTCGCGTGGCACGATAGGCCGACTAGAACGGACGACCTCTGGGACATCTGGTTCATTTTCGACAACTATGTTGAACTAATTGACGAGGAACGGCTCTATGCGGAAGATGGTATAGATACCGATATTGTACACGAGAATGAAGACTTCGATTGGACAGAAGCGGGGGGACGGCTGGTAGGGAGAGACTTGACGCGCAGTACTGGCCATGCAGGGAGAATGTTGCTGGATTGGCTCGATCCGGAAGTGACGGCTGTTCAGGATAAACTCATGATGGCGCTTGCGTCCGTCGTAGATTGCACGGAGCAACGCGCCATCGACGTTCTCCGATCCTTCCGGAAAGGTATGGACGAAACAACTGCTGAATCATGAACCATAATGAACAGCAGTCTCGTAGTGCGGGATGAAGTTAATTCCGCGCCAACCCTAAGGTGATTTTCGTCGGATATTGGACATTCCGTGTTGGCTGCTGGATATTCGGATCAGTGAACTCGTAGAATCTTGACTGGATGGCTTTCCCCTGACCGGGATTCCGCTGTGCTCCATGCCGACAGGAGATGATGATCATGCCCGACAACGATTTCTGGAAAGCCATGGAGTGGCGGCGACCCGAGTTCGTTCCCGTCCGCATTAGTATTCTCCCCGCCGCTTGGATACGGCATCGCGAAGCGCTCTTGGAGATCACTTCGCGCCACCCGATTCTGTTCGGCGTGAACGCTGGCGCGGAACGCGATTATGACTACGTGGAGGCGAGACATGCCGAGGGTGGCTACACTGACGCCTGGGGTTGTGTCTGGGACAACGTGCACCAGGGCATGGCCGCCATCGTCACGGGGCACCCAGTCCCGCGACGCGAGGACGTGCGCACGCTGCGAATGCCAGAAGAGGACATCGGCTTCCCGCATGGTTTCATGTTTCTGCGACTGACCGACCTCAGAGGCTTCGAGGAGATGATGATCGATTTCGCCGAGGAGCCCCCCGAGCTGAAGCAGCTTCTGGACGTTGTCCTACAGTACAATCTCCGCCAGGCCCGAATCCATTTCGAGTCCCTGCCCGACACGCCCACACTGGTCTACTTCGGCGACGACCTGGGACTGCAGAATGCTCTCCCCATCAGCCCGGAGGCTTGGCGGAAGCACTTGAAGCCCTGCTTCGCCGCCATCTACAAGCCCTTTGTCCAGGCGGGACACAGCATCTACATGCACACGGATGGGCATATTCTCGAAATCATTCCGGATCTCATGGACTGCGGAGTCCGCGTGGTCAACCCGCAAGTGAGAGCCAATGGACTCGAGAACTTGGCGGCTGTCGCCAAGGGGAAGGTGTGCATCGATCTGGATCTGGATCGCCAACTGTTCCCCTTCTGCGACACCGAGGGGATCCACGAGCACATCCGCGAAGCTGTCGATGTGCTGGGTTCCCCCGACGGAGGACTTTGGCTCAAGGCGGAGATCGGACCCGATGTGCCGCTGGCGAACGTGGAAGCCATCTGCAGCGGGCTGGAGGAGGCGCGCGTCGCCTTCGCGTAAGGACCGACACGGAAAGGATTCAGACAAGGTGATTCGCATTGCCCCAAATGTGAGTGTCGACGAGAGCGAGTTGGCGTTTTCCTTCACGCGTGCGTCCGGACCGGGCGGGCAGAATGTGAACCGCGTGCAGACGGCGGTGGAGCTGCGCTTTGACGTCCGCCACAGCCCGGGCGTGCCCGTCTCGGTCGCCCTGCGCCTCCGCGCCCTGGTGCCCCATCTGGTGACACGGGACGGCGTGGTGATTATTCAGGCTCAACGGTTTCGCACCCAGAATCGCAATCGAGACGACGCTGTGGAGCGGTTGACGGAATTGCTCAAGCGGGCAGCCGCGCCCCCGAAAAAACGTCATAAGACCCGACCAACGAGAGCTTCCAAGGAACGACGCATCGCGGCGAAAAAGAATAGAAGCGACACGAAGAAACACAGGCGAAAGCCCACGGTCGACTAGCCCGGTGTGGAGACCAGGCGTGCGCACACGTGTCAGGTACCATGGTGGTGCGGGACGTCCCGGACCGCGAGTGACCACGACCACGATCTCCCTCGGTCCCGGCGGTCCCGAGCCACTTGTCAAAGCAACATGGACTGACTCTCCAAAAGCCGCCACATGGATCAAAGATGCAAGAGGGCTCCCTTCATGACCAACGCGATCTCGACCGCCACGATCACCCCCGACGAGGTGTTATGCGCCGACAGCGAGGAATTCGTCATTTCGCTGGTGTTGGGAGAGGACTACACTGCAAGCGCATCGAGGCTGGTCTTCGATTTCAGCAGCATGCTGGGCACGTCCTGCCCCACGCGCTATGTCAACGAGGCCAGCGGATATGTGGAGCTGTACTGTGACAACCCCCTCGTGTCCTACACGATCCGCTGCTGGGATCTCGATCTGAGCGATTTTGCCCAGAAGGGACGTTCCCCATCCCGCGAGGCACAGCGCATGGTGGTGGTGGACTTCGACGAGGGGCTGAAGGCGGGCGACTCGCTGGCATTGCACTGGGGGGAGACTCTGGGGGGCTTTGGACCCGGCGCCAAGGTCACCAGCGTCGTGCCGCGCCCGGAGTCCTACGGCCATATAAACGTCCGGTACTTCGACGATGTGGAGGCGGGCATTCCCGACTTCGGTTTTTCCTGGGCGGGGTCGCCGCGGCCGGTGCCTCAGCAGGAAATCGAACTGCGCTACCGCGTTCTTCCTCGCGCACCACGCCGCCTGCGACTGTACCGCAAGCACAACCGCGCACTGCTCGCCCCCTACGACGTGTTCTGGAACATTGCGGATGTGGACGATGCGAGCCACCTGGTCAGCGGCCCCCTCCCATCATGTCGCAACGCCCAGGGGGTCTTCGAGTACGCGGACAAGAATGTGCAGATCGCCTCCCGCAGCCTCCCCATGACCACAACCCCCACCTTTGAGAACGTGCATGAGGGACACAATGTCTACTGGGGGGATCTGCATACGCATTCCATCTACTCCATCGACTGCATCCAGCGCGCTCGCATGGATATGCGACCCGCCGAATTGATGGACTTCGCTAAGGACCGCCAAGCACTCGATTTCTTCGCAGTCACGGATCACCATCAGCCTCAGAGCGAAGTGAAACGCCACCTCGGCGAGGACTTTTGGTCGCGCACCATGGAGGATGTGCGCTCGTGCCACCGCCCCGGCGAGTTCGTCGTCTTTCCCGGCTTCGAGTATCGAGCACGGCGCGGCGACACGGTGGTGATCTGCAACTGGGAGGGGGAGTACGCCGATATCGACCAGCCCGGCTGGACCGACATCCGCGAGCTTTGGAAGAGTTGGGAAAAGCGTGACTACATGACCCTGCCCCACTTCCACTCACCGGGAGGCCTGCCCGAGGGAGAGTGGTTCCAAAACCCCGATCCAAGCAAGGAACCCGCGCTCGAAATCTTCTCGGATCACGGCAGCTACGAACGGGAGGATGTGGTCGAGAACGGCCGGGCGCTCTGCAAGGCGTTTCGCTCCGACCGCTGCGGCGTTCATTTTCTCAAGAATGGCTACAAGTACGGGTTCGTCGCCAACTCGGACGACCACAAGGGGCATGTGGGAGTCAACGGAATCACCGGGGTCTACGCCGAATCGCTGGACCGGGATTCGTTGCTTGCCGCCTACCGGGCCCGCCACACCTACGGCACTTCCAACGCCCGCATCCGACTGCTTTTCACCGCGAACGGGAAGCTCATGGGCTCCATCCTCCCCGACACGGCGGAGAAGAGCTTTTTCATTGACGTGGTTGGTGAAAGCCGCCTCAAGCGCATCGATGTGTTCCGCAATGGAGATCTCCACCAGATGTTGGTTCCCGACGGTGTCGCCTTTCGCCAAGAGTTCGCCGTTCAAGACACCGGACCTGACAACTGGTATGTGCGCGTGACGCAAATGGACAATCACGTGGCCTATACAAGCCCAATCTGGTTCGAGTGACGCCGACCTCCGCAGCGGAAGAAAAAGGCAGGAAGAATTTGAAAGGATGAACAGGATGAACAGGATGGGACACTGGAACTCCCAGTTAGGCGCAAGAGGGAAAACCTTGTCCCCGTCCCCAACCTTG
>JAGLDW010001065.1 GCA_023145395.1 Lentisphaeria bacterium
GGGCCCCGGTGGACCCTGGGTGCAACGGGGCCCGTTGCACCTACTTTCTCCGCTTTCCGAACACGCCACGTGAGAAACTTCATGGCATTGGTCCGGGACCGCTAGGCCTCCGTCCAATGCGGAACACCACACCGACGCAGGTCCGCCTGTAGTCACGGGTGGCTGCACCACCGGGCGGGTCGCGACCCGCCCCTACATCGCCCGCCCGGCAACCGATGGCGTTCTGGTTGGAATCGTAATTCTGTGTCACTTGCCAGCTGGTTGCGACCACCGCAATGCATTCGGCTCGTGGATGAGGGCCACGGATGTGGCAATCGGGTAGTTGCACTGGCAGTGGAAACCCATGTACGGCACGCTCAGGACCCCATCCGCAGCAATCAGGTTGTTTGAGCAGGCGGTCCGTAGACCGGGCAAGGGGTGTACTTCGCTGTCGGCCGCATCCATGTACGCTACGCAGGTCGACCGGAATGCGGTGAATGCGGGGGCAGCTGAGGCGAAACCACAATAGGCGCCGGGCGCACGTTGCCGCTTCTCTTCCTGGCCAGTCACGATATCGAGGAACACCCATTCGCGATGCATCGTGTCCAGAGCTGTATGCAGCGTCTTCCCCGATATATCCCCGCGGAGAAACATGGGCACGACCGTGTTTTCCCGGACCACGAAGGGGCGTCCCATCGTCATCCCGCCTTCTCCCCATTGCCAAAGGGCCTCCCCCGACGCAGCCCGGTATGCGGCCTGCCGGCCACCAGTGCCGATAACAACAATGTCATGCTGCTGATTGTAGGCGACAGACACCATGTCCCGAACATGTGCGTCCGTGCTCCACAGAGCCTTCCCCGTCTTCACATCCAGCGCGCTCAGGAGGCCATTCCCTAGGATATCCACACCACGACGACGCATAGCGGCCAGCGTATGCTGTGGCAGCGCATCCAGGACATAGACACGCCCTCCACCTGCGCAGACGCCCTCGTGACGCGGGTTCCCGAGACGATTGCTGACACACGAAATCCCCTGCACAGCAGCATGTTCCCACAGTATGTCCCCGCTGTGGCGATTCAGTGCGACCAGACGGTCGTTGGTGGCCGGCCGGTTCGTGCGATCATGCGTCAACCGGGTTCGCCACGCTTCCGGGAAGAGCTCGCCAAACGCCAATGGGGCCGGAGTCTCCGACGCGATGGCTTTCCGCGCTGCTTCGGCTTCCGGGCCCACTTTGCGGAGGGCGCCACTCCACCCGTCGAGCCGCTGGATGTCGTGAACAGAAAGGTCCGCCCGGGATATGCTGCTGTAGGCATCATCCCAGAATTGCGTTGGGACAAACGTACCCGCAAGCAGCACATCATCGACAACAAGTAGTTGATTCCAGAAGGGGCGTTCGCCCGCGCGGCCGGTGGGAGGAAGCTGAAACGCAGCCCGTTCAGCTCCCGTCTCCGGATTCAGGACACGGCAGGTATCCCCGACCGCAATGTAGATAGAATCCTCTGTCGAAACCATAGGCCAGCCCGGAGTCCTGGGCTGATAGATCCCCAGCGCATCCTTTGGCGAAGGAAGGTCTGCTTTCCACAGTCGGCGCCCTGAATACACGTCCATCGCCACAATGGAAGTCATGTTCTGGCCAAGAAGCCGGCCTGTGATAACCTGTGGGGAAGGATAGTACCGTGGAATCATGAAAGGCCGTGCAAAAAGCCCGTCTGCTTCCCCGCCAAACCAGAGCACCCCGAACGGTGGTTTGATAGCCTTGTCGGAGGAGCACAGCGTGCGTCCAGGACCGCCGTACTCATGGTCCCAGGGAGCCGACCCCGGAATTCCACCCGAGCGGCGCGCAATGATCGTGCCCCCATCTCGGCTCACCGTCAGCCCCAGTTCGGCCAATCGCCCGGACCACTCCTCCATCTTCGCCGCACTTCCCCCGGAAGCACTGATCACTGCACAGCCCACGTACGGATGCAGAATGCGCTGCACCGATTCAGGAGGCATGTTGGCAATCGAACTGTCCGCGACCAGCAACGTCGTCATGTAAGGCGGCATGTGCCCCAGACGGTCTCGCGGCATGACGGAGTAATGGCTACTCCCCGGAGCCACTGCCTCGAGGTCCTGGCGAAGCTCTGCCAGTTTCCCTGCGTCAGCAAAACCGATGACTCGGGCCTGGGGACTGGCGAGAACCGTCCGGTACACTGCAGAGCCAACGCCAAAGAGGGCCGTCCAACCGCGCCCCAACGTCGCCGGCAACAGACAGCCGGGAGGGATTGCGATATCCGCAACAGCGTGTTTCGGTCGTGGCGGCGGTTCCAGGGCGGCTTCCCGCGCCACCAACGGGGTGTCCCCGAACGCGAGGAGACGGTTATCCTGGGTGACGGCGAACAGCCTCCCATCGGCTGCACAGAGGCTGCGAATACCCGATGGGATCTCCTGGCACCACAACACAGCAGGAACTGAACCTTTCACGCCAACCGTACAGATTTCGGTCTCTCGCCCAAGGACAAGTGTCTCACCCACCTTTATCATCACATTCGCCGACAGGTCCAGCGTCCATTTCTCAGCCCAGCCGAAGCTGCGCCGTGTCGCCAGTCGCGCCTGCCTGCCACTGTGGGCGATTCCCGTGTTGATCTGGAGAGCCGGACCATGGACACGGATCAGGAAGCCGTAGTTCGGCCACGCGCCCGAAGCCCACTGCGCCACGGCATTCCCGAAGCCTGGAATCATGTGAGTGGTGTTCGGATGAACTGCATCGAGATCTATCTCAGCGAATGGCTTCTCTTCAGCATGTGTGCCTAGGAGGATCCCATCCCATGTGTCGTCACGATCCGGGAACGGCTTCCGCCAGCACGCTGCCTGAGACCAGTCGGTCAGAAGACGATGGAACACGATGCGACCGGCTTTCCCTGGCTGACGCGCCCAGCTGGGCTTCAGTGCCGCTTGGATCGCGGTAGCCGGGACATCAGCGAGAGAGGACACATCCAGCTTGATCAAGGTCGTATGATAATCTGAGCTGAACGCGATGAACGGGGGCATCGCCCTCTGAACATTATCCTTCGATGTCGTGCCGGCGCTCGTGAACGTTGCCTGGAGAATCGGTACGGGCTTGCCTGCGGCCTCCACCGCGAATCCCGCCCCCTCGATATCCAGAGCATCGCGTTCCGCGAGAGGACCCGGCTCGTATGCGGCCAAGGTCGCCCCCACGCCAAAGAGCTGACCACCATCTGCGACCATTTCCGGGCGAAC
>JAGLDW010001066.1 GCA_023145395.1 Lentisphaeria bacterium
ACCGGGGTTTTCGGGCAGGCACTAACTATGAGAAAGCCAAGTTCCGGGTCACCGATTGGCCGAACACGACCTTTGTATGTTGGTTCACCGTCCAGGACAACGAAGACAACTTCTCCTACTCGACCTCTGAGTCTGTTACAACGTTCATTGAAACACCGAAGATCTCAGTCACGTCGCTGACTGACAGCTCAGTTCGTGTCGATGGTGAGACGCACAGCTTGTCCAAAGGCACTGGTTGGCGGTGGGAGTACAACTACCGGCAGTATCCGAATGGCCAGTGGAATGACAGCTGGACGAATGCCGGGCAGAAGACAAACGAGGATATCATGGGTCTGGCTGCGAACACGAGATACGAAATCAAAGCTCGCTCGTTTAACAGTGCGGGGGTGACGAACGACAGGGAATCGAACTCTGTCACGGTCACAACTCGGTGTCGTACCCCTGTCGCTCCGTTCTTGGTGACGAGCAACTTGAGCTCACTGACTGTTCGTGTTTCCACCTATGACGATTCTGGTGCAACTAGGTACCGAGTTCAGTATAGGCCCACTGCCTGGAGCCTGGACTACTGGATCTCGCCATCATCCGACCTAATTCGGGGTCAGCAGTTACCACTCACAGGCCTCTACCCCCAAAAACAATATGAGGTACGGCTTGTCGCCTACGACAAACAGGATCGGCCTGTGACTGGTCCTCATGCCGTGTTCACGACGGAGACGCCTGTCTGGCTTTGGTTTGGGTACACTCTGGACGGAACTGCGAAGAGTACGCCAATAGCCATTCTCTATGATAGCGGCACGTACAGCATTCCCGGCAGCATTGCTTTCGCGGATGGCACTGCTCTCTCGTCCGCGAAGTTCAGCGAGAGTGACCAGCCAGAAGATGGTGGCTGGCGCTATGCATTGAGTTCCCTGTCCGACTTGCCCGACTACGCTACACCCAACAGTGCGAACGGATCGAGCTCCCCGTTCTATCTGAAGTACGAGAAAGCATCCTCCCGAAAAATCATTGCCAGCAACCCCTCAAGTCTTCATCCGCAACTGGGGATGCCCGGAGAAACGTGGGTCGGGGTTAATGCGAGCCAGTCTCTCGCAGCACCCGACATCCGTGGTTACACCTTTGTACGCTGGCGTAGGGACTCCGCAGGCCAAACGGCGGGGCAGCGCGCCATCCAAGTCCAAGGAAGTACCGGTCCAGAGACGTGGACGGCGGTCTACGCCGAGATCCCCCCGGCCGTTTCGGTATCACCAGACAGCCACGGTTTCGGCGTCCTCCTGGCAGGACAGTCAGCACAGCAAGTGTTCACGGTCAGGAACGCGGGGGGCGGCATGTTGAGAGGGAACGTGACACTGTCCAACACCTCTGGTAACGCCTTCAGTCTTGTGCCCGGCAACGACGGCACGGCGTACGCTCTGAAGAACGACGGCTCAACGCACCAGATCACCGTTCGCTTCGCTCCGTCGATTGCGGGACAGTTCGGCGCCAACCTGGTTCTTTCAGGAGAGGGGCACTCCGCGAACGTCCCCCTCTCAGCCAAAGCAGAACAGGAGTTTGACATCTCCGTTACGCCTGTCGATGGCGTGGACTTCGGCGACGTGCTGGTCGACTCTGAGCGCACGCTTTCGTTTGAGGTGAAGAACGTGGGAGGCCAGATTCTTAATGGCGTGGTATCCGTGACGTCCGGGTCAGACGTCTTTGCCATTCATCGGGACCAGGACACGACGTACAGCTTGCCCGGGAGCAGTTCCGCATACATCGCCGTGCGTTTCAGACCCGCGTCAAATCAGAGGTATTCGGGGAGCATTTCCTTCTCCGGAGAGAAGAGCACCTCCAGATCGATGAGGGGCCGAGGCCGGTCACACCCCCACCTGTCGGTGGGCTCAACAAGCGCCAGTGTCACTGCGGTCCAGGGCCGCTATCCAAGCACCCAGGCGCCTATCACCGTCTCTAACACCGGCGATGCTCCTTTGAGCTGGACTGCGGGAGATACCAAAGGGAGTGGCGGTATCAGTCCTTCCACTTCCAGCGGCGTAGTGGACGGACAAAGCTCGGTTTCCGTGCAGCTCAACCCCGACACGCGTGGTCTGGGGGAAGGGACACATGCAAACCAGTTTGCGGTGACGTTCACGAACGCGGCGGACACATCGAACAGTGCTGTCGTGTCAATCACTGCGACAGTCACCAACCACGCCCCAAGCATCGGGGACCTCCATATCGAGCCGAGCAGTCCTATGACCGGGGACGGGTTGATAGTGTCCTACAGCTTCTCTGATTCGGACGGGCACCCGCAGAGCGGGACGGAGATCAAGTGGTATCGGAACGGGTCGTATGTACAGGCTGGAGGCAGTGTCTCGGGGAGCACCATCACCAAGGAGGATTCTTGGTACGTCACCGTTCGCCCTCGGGATGGCTACAAGTGGGGATCCGAGCTCAGGTCTACAACGGTCACCGTGAGCAACCGCCCTCCCAAATTCAGTGGCCGCACCTGGCCGCGCCTGCGTCAGGGACAGGGGGCGTCGTACACGCTTACCGACTACACGAGCGACCGGGACGATCCAAGTGCAGACTGGACGTACTCCATCGTGTCAGACAGTCCGAGTGGGCGTTTGGGCCCCAGCATTTCCGGGCACTCCCTCTCTCTCGCCCCAGATCCGGACTACTACGGCACGGCAAATCTGGTTCTGCGGGTGAATGATGGCGACACGGGGACGGCTCAGGCTACCTTCCGCGTAGAGATTGATGCCCGGCCCAGGCTGAAGTCCGGTCTGCTTCCGGCCTGGGATGTTGACGAAGACCAAACGCTCGACGTCGATCTCTGGGCGTTGTTCGAGGATCCCGGGCCTTTCAGCAGTACGCTCACTTTCTCCGTTTCTGATGATCGGGACCCGGTGTCTGCCTATGTCCGTGAAGGACGCTTCCTGAGGCTGTCCGCCGACTCCAACTGGCCGTCTACCACGGACGGCCCGCAGACCGCCATGCTGCACATCACGGCAACGGACCGCATGGGGCAGTCGGTTTCTGCCGACTCCACGGTGACCTTCCACCCCGTCAACGATGCGCCTGTGTGGACGGGATGGTTTGAGGATGTGGTCATCACCGACGGAGACACACAGGACACGTGGATCGTGCGCACGAACACGGATCAGCAATCCGTGCGCACGATCCTTGAGGACATCGACACTGATTTGTCTCAGATTGCCTTCGAGGAGCTTGTGACGGCTCTCGCTGCCGATCCGCTCATGCCCGTCGTTGCTGCCGAAGGTGACGCATTTCGTGTCGAGCCCCCGGCCGGCTGGTGGAGCACGACTACAGTCGTGGTCACGGCCTATGATCGCGAGGATCGCGTCATGCCGCACAATCTTTCCGCCGCCGCTCAGTTCCAGGTAACGTGCCGGGACGATGACACTACACCGCCCGTGTTCGGGGACTATGACGTCCGCATGGCAGATGTAGAGGAAGGAACTGATGACGACCGGAAGGTCGATGACAGGGACGGCACCCGGAAGATTCGTGTTGTCGAACAGGAGCCCTTCTTCCTACGCTGCGTCATAATCGATAACGCCAATGAAATCTTTGACGAAGCCGCCAGCGGGCCGGATCACCAAGGTGTCTATCTTGTCTGGGACAACGATGGGGCACTCGACAATGGTGGGGAACGGCTGTTGCCCATGAGTGCGGTCCCCGACATCCCGGGCGGCTTTGAGACGGACACACCCATTCCCGGGCAGGATGGCGCGGTCATGGAATCATTCGTCTTCGAGATCTTCGCGTGGGACAATGATTTTGATCGCGAATTCGCCGGTGACCGTACCATGGGCAGAAGTGGTGCACGGCGGGATATTGTGGTCAATGATCGACCAGTCGTGTCTCTGGCAACTATTCCGGCCGAACAGCATGAGGATGTCTCTCTGCCTCTACAGGGATTAGCGGACGCGAACGGGGATCCCCTGCAGTTCCGAGTCGAGTACCTGGATCCGCGGGACGGCCTTTGGAAGCTGGCGGACACAAGTGCTAATCTGGACAGCACGGGCCTAAGTCCTGCCATTCGCAACTACAGCGACCGCACCGTGCTCTGGCATTCCAGAGAGCCTGCTGCAGGCAGTGGCAACCTGCCCGGTGTCGACAATCCCCAACAGAAGGTCCGCGTCCGCGCATTCGATGGCTTTCACTATGGGCTCTGGTTCAATGCGGATGGGACGGATCACAGTTTCCACCTGGACAACAATCGATTGCCTCAGGTCCTGCTGACCTCACCCGCTCCGGATGGCGAGTTTCATGTCGAAGGACATGATAGCTTACCCTCTATCCTATACGCACTCCGGGATGAAGAAGGCGACGATTGCTGGCTCAGAGTTGAGTACCGCTGGTCCGAAGAGGACGCGTGGATACCAGCCACAATAAAACTCGCCGAGGGTGCAGCAGAACCCGTTGTGCCGGATAGTACGCTCGTGGGCCTCGAAAACGCTGGGATGGATGGCGGTTATACGGGGACAGTCTACTGGGACGTTGTCATCGATGGGGAACGGGACCACAAGATTCCGGTACAGCCAGCCGACATGGAAGGTCTGCAACTCCGCGCGACGCCCACGGACGAACCTCCTGACCAGGCGCCTTCCATTCGTGAATGGGGTGAGACACGGGAGGTCGCAGCGTTCACAGTCGATCTTTTCCCGGAACCCATTGTCCTGTTGCCGGGCGAAGTCCTGTTGCCGGGCGAAGAGGGGACAGGCGGCATCTCGGCGACGGTAAAGAAGCCCATCGTGGGATCTGACGTGTCATACGTCGACTTCTCTTACGCCATCCGTCCCGGCTATCTGCGCTACTCACAGGACCAGGACGTCTGGTACCTGGTAAATGGGCGCTTCCTGCATGCCGGGACAACGACGGGTGACAAGCCCGGCGAATTGCAGCCTGACGAACCCGTTGTGAGGCTGGACTACGTGTATCTCCTGCATGGCGAAACGCCGCCGCTTCCGGAAGAAGAAGCAGCGCATCGCCTGGCCCATGGTGGGGTGCCGTTCACGGATGCCTTCGCCCAGGACATTACGGGTTCCCGCGGATACAGGACATACGCCCCTGAAGATCCCTGGCTGGGCTATGCGAATCAAACCGCCATCGAGGAGCGTTGGCTCTTCCAGGTCCCTCCTGAACATGACTCGCTACACCTTTCGCCGCTCCCGCACGAAACGATGAGAGGCGTGCGTCTCGCGGTCCGCCCCGTCACCGATGAGCCGGGTGCCTTTGCGGTCAGCGACCCCCTCGATCTCGACAACAACATGGCGCCGGAAATCACCGATCTTGCCCGGCTGGATGAGCGGAACGTCATTATCCACGCGGACGGGCAGGACTGGCTACGCAACGACGTATGCTTCTCACTCACCCTCACGGACGTTGAGGGCGATCCCGCTCAGATCCGGTTCGAGTACCAGGGCGAGGCAGATGGCTCATGGCATCCCGCCACTGTTCTCAACCGACGGCAGTGGCACGCCGTCCCACCAGGCGATGCCATGGTCACGTGGTGCACCCGAATGGACTTGGGGGCACGCCGCGTTGAGAGCGTTGCGTTCCGAGCAATCCCAAGCGACACCTCGGTAGGGCAAAGCGATACGACCGGGTTCTTCGCTGTCGACAACCGGAACCTGACGCCGTCCCTCACCGTCCACGATCCTGAACCGGGAACGGTCTCAGGAAGCGTCCCCATCCGTTTCGACACCACTGATGCAAACGCCGACCCTCTGCTCACGGTCAATTGGCAATTCAGCCTGGACACTGGGGAATCCTGGATTGACATTCCGGAGGACAGCATCGCGCTCAACTACGGCCGTGTTCCCGGCAGCGACCAAGACGTGGTGTGGAACAGCCAACTGGATCTCCCGGCAGACTATGACGGTGCCGTGCTAGTGCGCTTTGCAGTGACCGACGATTCCCCGTTGGCAACCCAGTCGTTCCCCATTGCACACCAGGGCGGCAGCGCCGATGGCGTTCTGTGGGATGAAGAGCATCAAACACTGTGGACCTTTGACTTCTCACCTGTTGGTCCCCGGCGCGACCTTGCCTATTTGCGGGATCCGGCCACTTCGTTTGCGCCAACAGCTCCCTACGAGATGCGCTATCCCCCGGACATCCCGCAGGGAGCGGACACGGCGTCTGGGATCACGCCTCCCTCGGGTGAATCCGCCGACAAGACAGGCCCGCTTTTCACGCTGCCGGACAGCCCATCCTTCTACACTTTCGGCTATGGCCATTGGGACGGTGCAGCTTTCACGCAGGGCGTGGCCCAAATCCTCGAGGCTAACACATACCTTGACGGTGGGGAGTTCTTTGACGGCTTGGGCATCTGTCGTGCAAAGGAACCCAACGCCCTTTGGTTCAGTGCTCCCGACGACGGCCGCTGCTACCGGTTTGTCTTTCCCAACTCCGCATATGATACATATGTGGTGCAGGGCGACGAGCTTGTGGTTCTTAAAGACGTGGAGACCTTTCTCCTCGACGGTGAACAGGAGGACCACTTGGCCTCCTGCCTCGTAGACGACGGGACGCCCCAGTCCCAGGCCGGTATCTGGAGCCTGACTCCTGACGGGACGCTTCGCCAATACGCACGTCAGGATGGTACTGGAGACTACAGTCCTGTCCGAATCTGGCACACGGAACGGGCGGGGCTGCGTGGATTCTCATTCCAGGGAACAAGCATTTGGTTCGTCGATGCGGATACCGGGGAACTCATGCGCTGTGACAGCGTGCCGGTTTCCCCCTTCTGCACGCCCATTGAACTGCAGGTCGACAACCGTGGCCTTGGCACGCCGGGACACGTCAACAACGCCGTTCTGGACCCTCCCACTGACACCACAGCAGACATCCTTCTGACGAATCTGGAGACCGGCGAAGACACGATAGAAACACAAGTCCTCTGGTTTCGCCAGCAACCGGGGGACCGGGCCCCAGTCCACCTGTCCGATCTAGACGACCAAGTGATCATGCCTGCCTCGATGACCGTGGCTCTGGATCGCTGGCAGGCCCTCGTTCGCGCCCGGAACGCCAGCGGTTGGGGCCGGGATTTCTGGACCGCATCGGTTGTCGTGCCGAACAGTGCACCTGAGCTGGGATCTCTGGGCAAATCGCCGGCTGTTTCTTACGTTGGCGACGATCTTGTTGTGACCGGCTGGCCAGTGGACAAGGACCAGGAATTGGTTGACACGGCAGTCCATACATATTGGGCCAAGACGGTTGACGGAACAGAGACACTGCTTCCCACATTTGACGACCAGTGGGGCGTCGGTGGCCGACACACGGAAGTAGGCGAGACATGGACTTGCAGCGTGCGGGCAACGGACGACCTCGGCGCACAGGTGGAGTTCACGTCCCAGTGGACCATCGCCAACCGGTTGCCCCGCTTCACCTGGATCGGGTCGGAAGCTGCCCATGAGGACGGCGTTGCGTTCCAGGTCGAGGAGGGACAGTGGCTAACCTTCAGGATAGAGGCCGACGACCCTGACAAGCCCTATGGCAGTCCCATCGAGGATATCATCCAGTTCTTCATCCGCGATCCGGAGGGCATTGCAGACGATGGTTGGGTACAAAGCCAATTTGGCTGGTTCACAGACGGCCGGCCGCGAGTGCCGTTCACATTCGACCGCCCCTCACACACGTTCTTCTGGTGGCCGGACTACACCATGGCCGAGAACCCCAATGCCCCGAACGGCTACGACTTCCTCTTCCGTCTCCGCGACCTCGGCCCCGATGGCATATCCGGCACCAGCGATGACGGAGCTGCTTTAGTCGAGCAACTGGTCTCCGTCACGGTCGAAAACCGCAACCGGGCTCCCTTCCTGTACCCGATCGCGGACACCGTCGGCAAGGAAGGTGAGACACTGACCATCCAGCTCGAGGCCAGTGACTACGATGAGTCTGAGGGGACTGCATTGACCTTCGAACTGGATGGCTGGCGCGCAGTTGACTGGGACGTGGTCGGGAGCGTCCTCTCGTTGGATCTGGGCTTCGACGATGCCGGACAGCACGAGCTGACTGTCACGGCGGTGGACGCGGCCGGGAACCGAAGCGAAACGCGCGAAGTCCGCATCACGGTGGGAAACCAGAATCGGCCGCCTGAGCTCCTGGACATTCCAGAACAGACCGTTGCCGAAGGCTCCACGCTGACGCTCAACGTCCAGGCCTCGGATCTGGATGCTGACACGGTGACGCTCGAAGCCGAGTGGTTGCCGGAAGGTGCCAGCTTGTCGGACAACGGGGACGGCACGGCAGTTGTATCGTGGACACCTGACTTCAGCCGAGCTGGGGACTGGCGGTTCGTCATCTACGCAGTGGACATGGGCATTCCCCCGCTCCACGATTGGCAAGAGGTCGTCGTGACGGTCACCAACACCCCCGCTGACACGGATGGCGACGGTCTCGACGACGACTGGGAACGCCGCTGGCTCAACGGCCTGGACAAAGATGGCACAGCCGATACCGACGGCGACGGCTTCACGGATGCCGAGGAGCACGACAACGGCTCCAACCCGGTTCTCCCCGGCAGCATCCCCGAGCGGATCACCCGCACGTACGCTCTCGAGCCCGGCTGGAACACCATCGTCGTCGACGTGCTCGCCGCCGACATGACGCTCGAAGGCTTGTTTGCTGGAGTCATGGATCAGCTTGACCAAGTCCGTGGCTGGAACGCGTCCGAGCAACGCTGGTGGCGCTGGCAAGTGGTCCTCCTCGAAGGTGAAGCCTCCGACACGCCTTCCGTCTTCAGCGATCAGACTGCGGACTACGCAGTCGCGCTACGAGAGCCGCTGAAGGTGAAGGTCACTCAGGCATGTACGCTGACTGTCGAAGGCGCGACAGTGCTCGAATCAGTGGAGCTCCTGCCGGGCTGGAACCTGATGGCCTTGCCGGGCTATGTTGCGCAGGATGTCCGCGCTGCGATGGCTGGTCTGCTCGGATCATGCATGCTGCTTGAGATCGATGGTGACAAGACAAAGAAATACGACCCCGCTACAGACGCGATCATTGGAGCATGGGATTCCCTGGCTCCACAGCAGGGCGCGTGGCTCAATCAGTATGAATTCGAGCGCTGGGGCGTGGGCCAATGAGACTCAAAATGCAGGAGATCTTCCTCGTTTCTGTACAGAGAGGAATGCGATGATATATCGACAAACACTTTCGTCTGGAGAAGGCGTGGAAACCAACAGTTGGGATCTGAAACGCCGTGCCCTGAGTGGCATTCCAGCCCGTTGGGGCTGCTTCATGGTCGTGCACCTAGCCTTGCTGGCCATCGCTCTGCTACAATCTGCCTATGGTGCCGACATTCACGTGAATGCCGGGTATGCGGGTGGGAACAGTGATGGTTCCGCTGAACGGCCATTCGTCTCTATTGCGGCTGGCCTGTCAGCGTGTCAGACCGGAGACACGGTACTCGTCGCGGAGGGAGTCTATGGCGAGCGAGATCTTCTCGTGCCAGCTGGGGTCACGGTTGAGGGAGAGGGGATGGATGTTGTCACGGTGGGGGCAACAGGAGCGAATAGTATATTCGAACTATACGGCACGCTGTCCGACATGACGATTAGCCACGGTTCATACGATGGGACCAGATGCTATGGCACTTCCGCAGAAATCAGATCATGCAGGATCACAGCCGGTGGTAGAAATGGAATCTATGTTGTTGATTCTGGGGTAGTTTTCACCGTGATGGATTGCCAGATAACGAGCAATGGTTCAAGGGGAGTCTATGTGGGAGCCAACAACGTTGTCGCGTCAGTCAGCAACTCCGACATCAGCCACAACAGCAACGATGGTATTCGATGGGACAGTGGCTCAACCGCATCGATGGCTATCACGAACTGTGTGATATGGCACAACGGAAACGATGGCATCGACTGCAGTTCCAATTCCACGAACGTGTCGGTCACAGAGTGTGATGTCGCGTACAATACAGCCTACGGGATGTATCTGAACGTAGGGGGATCGAACTCAGTCAGTATCGAGCGGAGCGTTGTTCACCACAACAACGGTTGGGGCATGCATCTCCTGGTAGGAGTGATCAATGTCCTCCATTGCATTGTCTATGCCAATGGCGGTGGCGGAGTGTACGTTGTGAACGACGTCCCCTCTTTCCGGATCGGTTCTTCGCTCATCTACGACAATCGCGGCACAGCGGGGATCTACTGTCGGGCCAATTCATCTCGTATGAATGCAACGTTGGCTAACGTTACCTGTACCAGCAACCAAGCCAGCTATGGCGTCTATTTCACAGCTGACTCCGGTAGAATTGGGACCTTTGAGG
>JAGLDW010001067.1 GCA_023145395.1 Lentisphaeria bacterium
GGTCGCCGCCCTGGTTCTGCGGCTGCTCTTCGCTCTTCTGAGTCTGTTTCGGCGGCGTGGCAGGAGTTGGAGCGGGTCGATCGGCCACCACAGCCTTTTCCACCTTCGGTGCGGAGCCGGATTCTGATTTTTCCGCAGGAGACTGTGGAGATGGCGAGGAGGAGGGAGAAACGTCCGGTGCGGCAGCTTTTGGGGCAACCGGCTCGGAGGCTTTCGGCGCACCCTTTGCGGGAGCCTTCGACGCAGCTTTCGGTGCGCGAGCTTTTGCGGGAGCTTTCGACGCAGCTTTCGGTGCGCGAGCTTTTGCGGCAGTTTTCGGTGCTGCCTTGCGTGTGCCCGTCGTTTTCTTGGCACCTGCCGAAGCGGTGCGCCGTCGCTTGGGCTTGACTTCCTTCGCTTCGGACTTTCCCCCGGTTCCGGTCGCGGCCTCGTCATTCGACGGTGCGCTCGGCACCTCGTTTTCAGGGGTGTTGCTCATTGTGCTATCTTCCTCATCCTTGGGGTCCATTCGCACGCACGATGATTTTGAGTGCGTGTTCACACTGTTGCCTAAGAAGTTTCATGTCGCCGATATTGAGAATGCCGATGTCGGCGCGTTCGAGTTTCTCGTCCATGTTCATCTGGCAGTCTAGTCGCCGTTCGATTTCCTCTTGGCTCCAGCCTCTCGCCAGCAGTCTCTGATGCTGTGTGTCCCGGTTGCACCACACGACAACCACCCAGTTCATGCAGCATTCCCATCCAACCTCGTAGAGCAGAGGCACTCCGCAGAAGAGCGGTGTGGGAAGCCGCTCCGCCTCTTCCCGCATGGTGCGCTGCACAAGGGGATGAACGAGGGCGTTAAGCCACTCGCGCTCTGCCGTCGATTCGAACACGATATCGGCGATGGCGGCCCGCCGGATTCTGTCTTGCTTGTCTGTGACTCGTCCGCCCCAGCGGTGAATCATCGCCTGATGCGCGGGCTGCCCCGGTTCGTATAGGCTGTGGACAATCGCGTCTGCATCGAGCGTGCGACAGCCCAGCGCTTCAAACTGGGCCAGCGCGCATGTCTTACCCGCGCCGATTCCACCAGTTACACCCACCAGAACCATCGACTTCATTCCTTGCCGAAAACTTCGAAAAGAAGACCCCAAAACCCACTCTCTCCGTCGGCTTCCATGGGATCTATTAACAGGCTGAAACAACGGGAAGGTAGATCCGGCCTACAGCAACGCCGTAGAGGATCTTGCCAGTTGAGCAAGCAGGAAACAGCAGGGAATCATGCTGATTGAAAACGTAGGAACTGTGAAGGAGGAGGCGCCAACGCACGGCGCAACTAGCTCACACTATAGGGCATTGATTCGCGCAAATCAACAATTTTCCTTCGAATCCAGAAAAAAAGCAGCCAATTCGCTCAGCATTTGCTTCGGGATATCCGCCGTGAGGTACACGGCATCATCTTCGTGGCGTTGCTCGAGGACGGCGCAGGAGCGGTGCAGTCGAGCAACGAGATCGTGTCGGCTGTGGGGGATGCGAAGGTGTTTGCGCTCCAAGCCGTGGGACAGTTCGAGAGCCAGACGGTCGCGGAACTCCTCAATCCCCTGGCCTGTCTTGGCCGACACGAAAATCGCATCGTCGTACTTCCGTGCCAGGCGGCGCAGGGTCAACTCATCCTTGACGAGATCCACCTTGTTGAAGACGGTGATCATCCGTTTTTCGGAAGCACCGAGCTCGGTTAGAACATCGCGCGTGGTCTCAAGCCGCTCCTCGAGCTGGTCCGTGGTCGCGTCCACCACCTCGACCAGGAAATCGGCCATGAATGTCTCCTCCAACGTGGACTTGAAGGCTTCGACGAGACTGTGGGGCAGTTTGCGGATGAATCCCACCGTGTCGGCGAGAAGCAGCTCCTGTCGGTTCGGCAAGGTGACCCGCCGGACGGTCGGGTCGAGTGTGGCGAAAAGCTTGTCCTCCACAAACACACCGGCGTCCGTCATGGTGTTGAGCAGCGTGGACTTGCCCGCGTTGGTGTAGCCGACGATGGCGGCGACGGGCACCGGCTTGCGCATGCGCTGGCTGCGCTGCGTGTGTCGATGCTGGCGCACTTCCTTCAGTTGTTCTTTCAGCTTGGCGATGCGTGTCCTGACCAGGCGCGAATCGACCTCGAGCTGCTGTTCGCCCTCGCCGCGCATGCCCATGCCTCCGGTGGCGCCGCGCTGACGATGCAGGTGCGTCCACTTGCGCTTGAGTCGGGGAAGAGAATAGAAGGCTCTGGCGAGCTGCACCTGGAGGCGGGCCTCCCGGGTCTGGGCGCGCCCGGCGAAGATGTCGAGAATAACCTCCTGGCGGTCGATGACCGCAAGTTCCGAGAGTTCCTCCCAGTTGCGTTGCTGGGAGGGCAGAAGAGGGTCGTCGAATATGATCACATCCGCGTCGCACTCGTTGGCTTGCTCCACCACGCTCTCCGCCGTTCCGCCGCCCACCAGGTAGCGGGCCTGCGGTTTCCGCACCTTCACCATCGTGCTGCCGACGATGGGGATGCCCAGCGTATTGGTGAGTTCGTGAAGCTCCCGCAGCATTTCACGAGCCTCGTCCGCGTCGGTGCGAGGCATCTCCACCCCTACGAGAAAAGCTCTCTCGACCCGTTGCGGATCTTCTTTGACAATGGTTGCTCCGGCCTGCTTCACGTAGTCTCCTTGGTGCCAATCGGTTTTCGTCTGGAGCGCGAGCGTACCCGCGAGCTACCCAATGCGAACTGCAAGTAGGTGCGCTGGCCCCAGTGCACCACACAGACGCAAATCGCACACGCTGGTTCACCGGAGCCCGGCGAACCTACTTTTCACGCTGCGGACTCCGCAACTCCAAACGCAGCAAACTGTACCACCATTTCGCTCCGGGAGTAGTCGGAACGCAAGAACGAAGGTCAACGCCGACGGGTCACTCCATGACAAACACGGCCATGCGTTCGGGATCGTTGATGGCGGGGCCCGGCATGAAGGACCATGTGCTCATGGGGTCACTGGCGCGGTAGCGCACGAAATTGCCCGACCACGTCAGGCCCTTGGTGGGCTTGAGCTTCATGGATTTCAACGGAACCGCCATCTCGGCCGCCCAGCCGCCCTCTCGTCTGCTCGTGACAACCCGGACGCCGTCCCAACGAAATTTCTTGCCGTCGGGACTGTGGCTGAATTGATCAAAGTCTCCTTTGGCGTCGGCGATGATCTGCAGGAAGGTTTTGCGGTCGCCGCTGGGGTTGAGCGCCACATCGACAGCGTCGCGCCCCCAGAGCTTTTCGGAGGACACGTTGATTGGCCGTGCTTTTTCCTGGCAGTCGAAGGCGATGTAGAGGTTGTCATCGTCGTAGGTGATCCAGGCCGCAGTCTTTTGCCCGGCGGCGGAGGACCGTCCGAAAAGAAGGAAATCCGTCGCGGGTTTGGCGGTTTCCCAGATCGGATCGTCAAGTTTGCCATCGATCAACGGGGCAATTGCGGCTCGGGCAATCTGGTACGTCTTGCGTTTGTACAGACCGCCCAAGTCGTCGCCAGTGATGATTTCTTTGTCTCCGGCCGTGTCCGACGCCCCCAACACTTCCACGGTGACACCACGGCCAGGATAGAGACTGTGCACGCCGGCGCTGAGCCAGCAGCGCCCAGTCCACCCCGCCGGTGCCCAGTGCGCCAGATCGATCGTGAATGTGGCCTCGCGACTTTGCCGGACCATGTCCCCGAGCATCACGAACTGATCCGGTTTCGCCGCTCTCCCCCAGGAGGGCTTGGGAGAGGTGCGCTTGGGATTGAGGATGCCCATGCCAAGCGCCACGCGGTGAGTGTATCCGTTCACCGTGTGGTAGTCCACGAACATTCCAGCGAACAGCGATGTGTATTGGGGTTTGAAGGCGATGCCTCCGCGGGTGAAGGTCCACGCTCCGTGTATGGTGTTGGTCACGCGCAGTGTGAGGACCCGGCCCTCCTCGAATTCGAGACCCGCGAAGGCATATCCGTAGCGGGACTTGGGCGCGTCGGACATGGCCCCTCCGAAACGCAGGTTCGCCGGGTCCACCAGCGTCACATGCCCTCCGTCGTAGCCATCGTGGGTGTTTGTGGCAACGCCGATGACGTGCAGGCCACGCGAGTTGACATCGACCTGGCTGACGCTGGCCTTCGGGTACTTCTTGGGCCGATAGTACGGAGGCAGATCGGGCTTGAAGGCGCCCGTGGTTGCGAACTCCGCAGTTCCGTGTCGAAGCTTGCCATCGACTTCGGCGCTCACGTTCACAACCCACGTCCCACTGCGCGCCTGAACCGGAACTGGCAGCATGAAAACTCCCTTCGCCAGGGACACAGTCTTCACCGCGACCAGGACGTCGTTGCGGCGAACGACGATGGACGCGCTCGTGGCCGAGGGGATCACAGTCACTTCCAGCGCCGTTCCGGCTGCCACGGTCTTCGGGCAGGTGACACGGAGTTTCTCTCCAATTCTTGGAGCATCCTCCAGCGCCAGTTCAACCGCAGACTCGCCAGCACCCACCGGCACGATGGCAAGAGATGCATCACTCATCTGGAAACACCGAACACCCGCGCCGCTGAATCGTTTGCCGGAAGGCGCGCAGACCACGATCTCGGCACCGCCCTCGGGCGCGTGCGTTTGCAGAAGCAATTTCTCTCCGCGTCTCTCGCAGGACACGGTGGCATCCAGCGCCTCATGCGTCCAGAAATTGACACGCAGTCCATTCACGGAGAAGATGGCGGCGGGGGAGGTGCTCAAGACTGCCATACGCAGGAGATTTGGCTGGGTGGGAATGCGTAGCTCGATGCGGGCACCGGGTTTGTCGATCACGCGGACATCCAGGACCCGCGCCACCATGTCCAGCCCCCACCCGGTGTCATGATGCACCTCGCGCCGGACGCCTTCGGGCAATGCGTGCCAGCCGTCGCGAATGTCCCGGTTGCCGAACACGAATGCGTAGGCTGGTTTGCCGGGATCCAATCCGAGTTTGCGAGTGTCGGCCGAGATGGTTGCCAAGTCGGCATTCTCGCGATGATCGATCACGGAGATGGCGGCGGCACCGCCATGCTTCAGCGCGTAGACCTCGATTTGCGTTTGCGAGTCCACGCGCCAGTCGGGCTTGAGATCCGCCTCGATCCAGGTCATGCGCCGCGTCTCGTAGGCCGCCTCGATGTAGGGGAGTTTTTTCAGCAGGTCGGTGTAGCCAAGCGGCGCGGAGGGAGTGATGCCGAGGCCGATGCAGTAGTTGCTGTAGAATGGCAGTGTTGGGGTGCGCCAGTAGAGGGGGACCACGATCTGGTCGGGATCGAACACCTGCCGAATCTTGACGATGGACCAGCCGTCGGCCGAGTCGCGCCAAGTGGCGGCGTGGAGCGAACGATCGACGCCTTCGTAGTAGCCGACGTCCCAGTGCGGGCCTGTTCGTGCATTGAACCAGACCCCCTTGTCGTCGCCACAAACTCGAGCAGCCTGCCGGATGCGTCGATACAGTTCCTCCCAATGTGTGTCGTAGTCGATGGTCAGGTGGTCCCAGTCGATCAGGTTGGCGCCGCCGCCGCCGCCGTCGAGATAGAAATAGTCGCTGCGGAACTTGCGCATGACATCTTCGAATTGCCCGATCAACTCGTCCATGCTCGCAGGCACGCTCATCAGACGCAAATGGTTCAGGACCATATTCGAGTAGGCATTGAAGACCTGGCCATCGCGATCCTTCCAGATGAACCATTCCGGGTGCTCGCGGAAGACCTTCGAGCGCGGGTGAACGGCCCAGGCCCAGGTGTAGACGCCATTTTTTATGCGTGGAGACGCGGCATGCATTCGCGCATAGAAATCCTTCACCCAGCCGGTGTCGATCTGAGCGCCCGCCCCCGTCTCGACGATTCCGTCCCCAAACCACTCGCCCCATACTCCATGGGGGGTCGAGAGATACCATAGGTTCCCGGTTTCGGAAATGCGGAGTCCGCGGGTGACGGGCATCATATTGGTGTCCTGGTCGTCGCTCAGCTCAGGCTGGGAGATGTTGGTCGAGGTCTTCAGATCCCGTTGCCAGACGGGGCGTTTGACTTTGTCCCAGGCGGCCTTGGTCTCCGGGAGAAATCGCCACATGCGGTAGAAATCGATTTGGCGCCCGTTGTAGAGGACCGTCTGTAGCTCCGTCGATTGTTCATCGTTCGGGACAAGATGGAGGGTGCACACGCCAACTTCCCAGCCATTGGGCAGGTAGACGGGCGGGTGGTTCTCCTTCTCGTAGTAGCGGGCGGTCAGGGGACGGCACCACACATCGTTGATCTTGTGCCGGAATTGTCCAACGCCCCAGCCCAGGTCGTAGCGGTGCAGGATCACGACCTTCGAGTTGCGTGCGCCCAACGCGCCGATCTGACGCGGCACGGTGACCTGGTCGGCGAAGATCCGGGCGCCGAGCCCCCGATCGCAGCCCATGTAGACGCCGCCACGACGGAACTCCTCCGCAGCAATTGCTCCAGTAATGTGAGTGAGGAACCAGTCGCGGGCGTTGGAGGTGTTGACGAAGCCCGTCCGCTTGATCAGCCGACGTCCATCCGCGCTCAGGGAATAGCGTTTGTCGATGCGGATGTTGGGCAACTTCGCGTTTGTGCAGCGCAGATGGACGACCCCGTTCTCGCCGTCGGATGCCACTTTGGCCACGCGATCGCCATACTCGTCAGCTTCCGTGCTTCCCCCGCGTGTCGCCAGATGATAGCGGTCGTGCTGACGTTCGAGGCAACGAGTGTCTCGCTCCCGGTTCCAGAGCCCGGCGACGACTCCCGTCTTGCGGTGGATCGCGACTTTCATGACGGGTGTGCTGAGGAGGAAGTAGTTCGGGTCTTTAGTTGCGGAGTCCGCAATCTTCGGCAGCGTCGGCCCCAGGTCGTACGGCGCGACCGCCGCCACCTCCCGATCCTTGTCCGTGGGGGGACGACCGTACAGCTCGACTTCGGCTAGTTCCACGTCCTGATCGGCCGCCGGTCGGTTGAGGACAAGCTTGACGTAGCGTGCGACGCCGCGAATCTCCCCGGAGATATTGTGTTCGGCGTCGGCCCGACGCGAATCGCGGTTGGTGAACATGGCCAGAGTCCGCCAGGTGGCGCCGTCGGCGCTGCCCAACACCTCCGCAGTCGCAATGTTCAACGCCGGCGAGGAGAACGCGCGCAGCACGGCACGGGTCACGAAGACCTCGGCGCCCAGGTCAAACACAATTTCGGGGCGTGTGCCCAGCATGCGCCAGAAGGCCTGCTTGTCGCGCGCGTTCACTTTGCCGTCCGTGAGAATGCGTCGGTTTTCGTCACCGCGCTTTGGCGGATTCACGTAGCGATAGGTCAACCCCTCAAGGCGGTCCGACTGCTCCAGATTCTCCTGTTTCAGGTCGGCCAGGATCACGTGTGCGTTGCCAACGCCGAAGGCCACGCGCCCGGCGGTGATTGGGAAGGCACGGTCATCGGTCACCGAGAGATGCAGTTCGTCGTTGAGATAGACGCGTATCTGCTGCCCCTCGGCTTCGTAGCGCAAGGTCATCCATTCGTTGATCGGCGTTGCCTTCGGGCGCTTGGCCTGCACGCCTTGATCGAACTCCTTGTCCAGTTTCCCATCCATGACCTTTTGGATGTACAGGCTGCGAAACTTGGGACGCAAGTAGACCCAGAACCCATCGCGTCCGCCCCACACGTCGCCGTCCCAGCGCAGGTACATGGAAAAACCGGAGTACTTGTCATCGGCGCGCAGGAACTTGATCCGCGCCGTCACCCGGACATCGCGCATCTTCTCGCCACCCATGTAGTAGATCTGCTTCCCGGGCGTGGCATCCAGCTCGAGCGCACCGCCAGAAATCCGCCGCACGGCGCTTTCGTGGTGCTGGTACACCCGTGTCCACGTCTGATTCCAGTTCTCCGCAAAGGGCTCGGCACGGCCGCTGAGCGCGACGAACACGCTTGCGATTCCCAGAGCAATGGTCAGTCGGGTCTTCATGTCGTCTCCTTATTCACGTTCACCGATGTTCTCCGGCCGCAAAGAGCGGCTCACGGGCCGTTCGCCCTCCAGGAATTGCGGAGTTCGCAGTCAGAGTTCAAAGAGCTTGCCCGGATTGAGAATATTGTTTGGATCGAGTCCGCGTTTAATGGCGCGCATCATATTGAGTTGCGCCTCGTCCATCACAATGGACATGAAGGGGAGTCGCTTATGCCCGATCCCGTGCTCGCCGCTGATCGTGCCGCCGAGGGAGGCGGTTAGCAGATAGATCTTGGTGAGAATGAGCGGCAGTTTCTCGCGCCACTCGTCGAGGGTCCAATCGGGATTCATGACAGGCGTGGCATGCAAGTTGCCATCTCCGGCATGACCGTAGCAAGGGATCTGAATGTCGTATTCCGCGGCGATTTCGAGCAATCCCGTGACCACCTTTGGAATGGCTGCGATGGGCACGACAATATCCTCCAGGCTCTGGTGCGGACTGATCACTTTGAAGGCTTCGGCGATGTTGCGCCGCACCTTCCAGATGCGTTCCGAAGTGGTGGCGTTGTCGGCGACATAGACTTCGAAGGCGCCCGCCTCGAGACATTGCTCCCCAGCCGCGTCGTATTCCCGGATGACCTGCTCCTCGTCGGCGCCGTCGAAGGTGATGAGAAGCATGGCGCCGGCATCCTCGTAGGGGATGCTCTCGTTGAGGTACTCGCAGGCAGCGCGGACGCTGGTCTGGTCCATGAACTCGATGGCGGTGGGAATGGTCCCGCTCTCGGTCATCAATTTGGGCACGGCGGAGATGGCTGCCTCGGGGGTCTTGAAGAGGCAGAGAAGATCGACGCTCGCCTTTGGAAGAGGAAGAAGCTTGAGCGTCACTTTGGTGAAGATGCCGAGGGTGCCCTCGCTGCCGACCATCAGCTGCAACAGATTGTAGCCAGTGACGTCTTTCACGAGCTTGCCCCCGAGCTGGATCAAATCACCGGTTGGGGTGACGACTTCGAGTCCCGTCACGTAACGCCCTGTCACGCCATACTTGACGGCCTTGCCGCCGCCCGCGTTTTCCGCCACATTGCCGCCCAGGAAACAGGTCTCCAGGCTCATGGGATAACCAGCGTAGAAAAGTCCGTAGGGCTTGAGTTTCTCGTTGATCTCGTTGGTGACCACCCCCGGCTCGGCCACAATCATCATATTTTCGGGGTCGATCTCGAGAATGTGGTTGAGGCGGTCCGTGAGCAGGACGATGCCACCGTGAACGGGCACGGCACCGCCGCTGAGTCCACTGCCTGCGCCACGCGGAGTCACGGGGATGCATTCTTCGTTGGCCAGCCGCATCACGGCGGCTATTTGCTCTGCCGTCTCCGGACGGACGGCGGCCTCGGGCATGTGAGCGTAGTGGGCCTCTGCAATTTCGTCATGGCTGTACGGTTCCAGTTTCTCTGCATCGCCAAACACCACATTACGCTTGCCCACAATGTCTTCCAGAAGTCGGGCGATGGCGGGTGTCACGGGATTGTATTGGGACGGGGTCATGGACGGGCTCCTCGCTGCATCTCGGCGCGGGCCTCGCGCAACTTGCGGGTCAGGACGGGCGCAATTTCAAAGAGATCCCCCACGATCCCCAGTTCCGCGACGCGGAAGATTTGGGCGTCCGGATCCTGATTGATCGCAATGATGTGCTCGGCTGTCTGCATGCCGGCGAGATGCTGAATGGCGCCGGACACGCCGAGCCCGATGTAGAGTTCCGGGGTGATGGTCTTGCCGGACAGCCCGATTTGGCGCGGATAGGGGAGCCAGCCACGGTCCACGGCATCTCGCGAGGCGCCCACTGCGGCATCCAGCGTGGCGGCGAGTTCCTCGATCACGGGAAGGTTGTCGGCTTTGCGGAGTCCGCGGCCAACGACCACGGCGCGCTCGGCGTCCTGCAATCCCTTCTCCCCCTCGTCCGGGACGAATCCAAGCCGACGAATGCGGCTTGGAGGGAGGGATTCGGGAGGGAGAATTCGCTCGACCGTTCCGCGCCGTTCGGGATCCGGCGCGGCGGGGCGGTTGGAATGAGGGCGCACAGTGGCCATTTGGGGGCGGCGGTCAGGCGTGTGGATGGTGGCCATGATGTTGCCGCCGATGGCGGGTCGAGTCTGCAGCAGATCTCCACTCTCGGGGTCGATGTCCAACTCTGTGCAATCCGCAGTGAGCCCTGCATGGGCCTTGATGGCGAGGTAGGGCATGAGCGTTCGCCCCGTACTCGTGGCCGCGGCGATGAGAATCTCCGGCTTCCGCTCCTGGACCAGGGCAAGAAGGCAGGCGCCGTGGAGCTCGATCAGAAAATGCTTCAACTCGGGGGCATCCACGTAGAGCACCGCGTCTGCCCCGCGAGCAACCAGCTCTCGCAAGTCGGCATCTGAAACGCGGTCGCCCAGAAGAACAGCCGTCAATGGCACGCCCCGTTTATCCGCTAAATTCCGGCCGCGCGCGAGCAGTTCAAAGCTGACGTGGCGCACACGCGCATCGCTCTGCTCCGCCAGGATCCAGAC
>JAGLDW010001068.1 GCA_023145395.1 Lentisphaeria bacterium
TGCGCAGGAACTCCACCACGCGATCGCAGGCCTGGTCCACCGCGTCTTCGTCCTCCGCGACCAGCAGTTCGCATTCGCGCGCAACCTTGGGGCGAAAGATCTTGACCACGCGGGTGGGAGAGCCCTTCAGCCCGAGCAGGGCGGAGTCCACATTGAGGTCCGCCGCCGAGAATATTTCCACCTGAAGCGCACGTGCCACACGCTTCCCCATGAGCGTTGGCAGGCGCGGGTCGGAGACTTCCTTGACAACCGTGAGCACGGCGGGCAGCGTGACTGCAAGGCACTCATAGCCATCCTCCACCAGGCGATCGACGACGGCCTCGTCGGGGTTCACCGTCTCGATGCGGCTGACATAGGTCACAACCGGCTGGTCTAGAAAGGCGGCGATGCCGGGGCCCACTTGGCCGGTGTCGCCATCCGTGGCGCGTTCGCCGCAAAGGACCAGATCCGCCCCCCCAAGTTTCTCGATGGCGGCGGCGAGCACGTAGGAAGTGGCCCAGGTGTCCGAGGCGGCGAAGGCCCGGTCTGAAACGAGCACCGCGCGGTCGCAGCCCATCGCGACGACCTCACGCAATGCGCTTTCCGCCTTGGGCGGTCCCATGCTCAATGCCACCACCTCGTCGGCAATGCCCGCGTCACGGAGCCGGATGGCACTCTCGACCGCATACAAGTCGAGGGGATTGACAATCGCCTCGACTCCATCACGGACCATGGTGCCCGTCTCCTCGTCCATCTTGACAGCACTGGTTTCAGGCACCTGCTTGATGGGCACAACGATTCTCATAGGGAGCTTTCTCGCGGATGATTCATCTTACGTAGGCCTTGCCCAGTTCCATCTAGGAACAGTCGCACAGCGTACTGCGGGACACGAAGCGTAGACTTGACCCAAACATGCTAGGATAGTTTGCCGCACGGTTTGGAATCCGCAAGTGTTAGAGGCTCTTGCAGAACCCCACGTGGCCGCGCGGCACGCAGTTTTGGCAAGAAATGGTGTACATTCTTCCTTGCCGCGGATCAATATTTTTCTTATAATGATACAATATGCCTGTGCTAGTTGCGGCGATGCCTGACGTTGCTTGAGTCGGGAGAGGGAATGCTGGGCGAGAGGCAATGCAGAAAACAGATGGACTCCAGGCGCATGACAGAAGGATGGACAAGGGTATGGCAAGAAGAAAATTCACATTGATCGAGCTTCTTGTGGTGATCGCCATCATCGCGATTCTCGCGGGGCTGCTCCTGCCGGCTCTGGGTTTGGCGCGCGAGAAGGCTCGTCGGATCAAATGTCTGGGGCAGATCAAGCAATTGGGGTTTGCCACGCTGAGCTATGCGGATTCGTGCGAGGAGTACGTTCCCATCGGCAGCCCGGATCAGAGCAACTGGCTCTGGGAAACTACCCGAATGCAGATTGGCGGGTTGATGGATCAAGGACTCCCGAGGAAGACCTTCTATTGCCCATCCTACAAGGATTGGGATGTTGATGGGAATTGGAACTCCTCGGCCAATGTCCGCGTCACTTCCTATATTTTTCTCTTCGAGCGTCGATCCAGTGAGGGTGCGACTGGCGCTCTGGCGGACTCCGCTCTTCTCGGCGGCGCGCAGTGGATCCATCGAGTGGATCAAGTGAAGAATGCGGGTGATGTAGTGATGATGGCGGATGCCTGCCCACAACGGGGAACCGACTTTGTTTTCGACAGCGGAGGCATAGTGCACCGCCCCATGCACCTGAGCCGCGGGAAGAACATCGCGGGCGGCAGTGTCGGATTTGTCGATGGACACGGCGAGTGGCGAATGGGGAGTCAGATGGTGAGGCGGCACACGCCCGACGGTGGCACCTCTCATTTCTGGTTCTAGCCCGACTCCGCACCCTCGGTCCCGGAGGTCCCGAGCCACTGCGCGCTCATGGTGGTGTGGGACGGCTCGTCCCGCGTGTCAGCTCGCAACAATCACCCTCGGTCCCGGAGGTCCCGAGCCACTGGCTGGACGACTTCCTTGGAGCCCCTCTCCTCACATTCGCTTTCTACATTCATCCTAAAAGCTTGCACGGGATGATCTTCCGTATCATATCCCGGCTTTCCCCCACTCACAAAGAACACCTGCGTGACTAACATGCGCCCTGCGGGAAAGACGCGAACTGCAAAAAGTCGGGTCAGGGCTTATGGTATGCGTTCGACCTGCATGAGAGACCCCAGCGGCTGACGGCAGTGCGGACTGCGTGGGATGAGCGCGTTCATGGAACGGAAGGCATAGCCTGGATGAACATTGTAATCCTTGGTGCGGGAGAGGTGGGCAAGCAGTTGGCCTGGACTCTGTCGACGAAGCGCAACAGCGTTGCCGTCGTCGATAGTCGGGCGGACCGCTTGGCCCGTCTCCAAGACCATCTCGACGTCATGACGGTCCAGGGGGACTGCGCCGACTTCAGCGTGCTGAAGAAGGCGGGCATCCACAAGGCGGAGCTCCTCGTCGCCGCGTCCGGCAGCGATCCATCCAATGTGCTGGCCTGTCAGATAGCCCGCCACCTCGGGGTCGGCAAGACGATCTGCCGACTGTCCTCGAGATGCCTCTTTTCCGCCGAGGATGGATTCTCGGCGGACTTGCTGGGGATCGACCATGTGATCCTGCCGGCGGAGAAATGCATCCGGCGCATTCTGCGTGTGCTTCAGCACCAGTGTCTAGTCGAGAGGGTGGATTTCAGTGTTCAAGATGCCCAGATGTCCTGTGTCAGAGTGGCGCCCGGGTCGGTTGTCGCCGGAGTGAGACTGGCAGATTTTCCAGATCGGGAGCTGGTGTCGTCCATCCGCTTCTCGGCCATTGTTCGGAACCAGCGCCTGCTCATTCCCCGGGGTGACACCGTGCTGGCGCCGGGGGACGAGGTCTATGTGGCCGGGCCGAGTGCCAACGTCGAGGCGCTGTTCGATCTGGTGGATGATGAAAGCCGACGTCCCTCCCTGGTTCTTGTCGCTGGCGCGACGCGCATGGCCCGGGTGCTGATTCCCCAGTTGCTGGCTGACGGCTATCAAGTGCGTGTCATCGAGGAAAGCCGGGACGAGAGCGAACGCTTTCTCGACGAGCTTGGCGAGGGCGTCATGGTCATTCAAGGCAGCGCCACCGACGCCCGCGTGCTCGAGGAGGCGGGCATAGGCGAGTGCGGAGCGTTCATCAGCGTCCTGCGCGATGACGAGAAGAATATCCTGAGTTGCATTCTGGCCAAGGAGCAGGGCGCCCGAAAAGTGGTCGCGGTCACCAACAAGGCGGAGTACATGGACATTGTGCCCGCCTTGAAGCCCATCGACTGCGGCTTCAGCCCCCGTCTTGGCGCCGTCAACACGGTCCTCAACCTGCTGGGCTCCGAGACGGGCCGAGTCCACGCCATGCTGCACCGCACGCATGCCTATGTATACGAATTCCGGGTGGCGCCCGGTTCGCGCCTCTGCGGACAACGCATCGCGGATCACACGGATGGTTTTCCTGCGGCTCTCGCTCTGGTGTTGCGGGGAGACCAGGTCCTGCCGGCAACCGGAGACGCGGTTCTGGAGGAAGGCGATAGGGTCGCCGCCATCGCGACTCCCGAACACGAGCAGCACCTGGCGGTTCTTTTCCGCAAACCCAGGCTGTTCGGCTAAGGGTCGGCACGGAAATAACTTTGCATTCCCGCGTAGACTCCGGGGTCGTCACAGAGTGCTTGAGAGTCGGAAATATCCAGGCTGGAGCAAGGATCCTAAGTGAACATTCGAATGGTCATCCGAGTGGTGTCGTCTCTGGTCGCGGTGATCGGCCTGTTCATGGCGACATCGGCACCGGTTTCCTGGGTCATGGGTGACCCGTCACGGGTCTCCTGGATGCTATTGGCATGCTCGGTTGGGACCATGCTGGTTGGCTCTCTCGTCAGTCGGATGACACGTGGCGCCCTGCAGTTCACGTTTCGCGAGGGATTTGCGATCGTCACCTTTGGCTGGCTTTTCGCCTCGATTTTCGGGGGCTTGCCGCTGTACGTGATCGGCGGTGTTCACTGGTACGACGCCATCTTCGAGACCATGTCCGGATTCACCACGACGGGCGCCAGCATTCTGGACGGCACGCTGGTGTTGCGGAATGGCACGACCCTTAGCTCCGGAATCGCCGACATGCCCGCCGGCGTGCTCTACTGGCGCAGCCTGACGCATTGGCTGGGCGGCATGGGCATCGTGGTGCTGTCGGTGGCGATCCTGCCTTTTCTGGGGATCGGCTCACAGCAACTTTTTCATGCTGAGGTCCCCGGGCCGACCAGCGACCAACTCACCCCGAAAATTGCCGATTCGGCCAAGATTCTCTGGGCTGTCTACGTGCTGCTGTCCGTGGTTGAAACCGGTTTGCTGATGGGCGGGGGCATGTCTCTCTTCGATGCCTGGTGCCATACCTGCGGCACCATGGCGACAGGGGGCTTTTCGACCCAGCAGGCGAGCGTCGGGGGGTTCAACAGCGCCTATATCGACGGGGTCATCACCCTGTTCATGTTTCTTGCCGGCGCCAACTTCGTCCTGCACTTCCGGGCATTGCGGGGCAAGCCCTTGACGTTCTTCCGCGACGAGGAGTTCCGCTTCTATTTTTTGCTGGCCGTAGTTGCCACGCTCAGCGTGACCGTCAAGCTCATGGGAGGCGATATCATCACCTCGGCGGGCGCCCGGCTGCACAATGTCGGATTCTTCACGGCGCTGCGGTACGGTTCCTTTCAAGTGGTCTCGATCCTGACCACAACTGGTTTCGTGACTGCCGATTTCAACCTCTGGCCAGCCTACTGCGCCTTGCTGCTGGTGGTCTTGATGTTCATAGGCGGCTGTGCGGGCTCCACGGGCGGGGGCATGAAAGTTGCACGTCTGGTCTTGCTGATCAAGTACAGCATCGCCCAGATCGAGCGCTGCGTCTTCCGCCGTTCGGTGTCGAATGTCCGACTCAACCGCGAGCGCGTCGATACGGCGACGCTACACAAGACGCTGGGGTTCTTCTTCCTCTTTGTCGGACTCTTTGTCGCCTCGAGCCTGGCTCTATGCCTCCTGGGCGTGGACGACGTTGTCACCGCCAGCTCTGCCTCCATCGCCGCCCTCGGCAACATCGGCCCCGGCCTGGGCAAGGTGGGCGCGGTGTGCACCTATGCCTGGATGAGCCCACCCGCCAAAGGGGTTCTGACGTTCATGATGCTACTGGGGCGGCTTGAACTCTATACCGTTCTGGTGCTTTTCCTGCGCTCCTCCTACTGATCTTCACGAAAAGGAGTCTCTGCATGAAAGCGCGATACGCCACGATGCTGACTGTTCTGACCGTCACTCTCGCCAGTGCACAGCAGACGTGGGTCTGCCGAAATGGAGAGTGTCCATGGCACGATCGCATGGACCGCTACGTGATCGGAGATCTGCCCGCGGAGTACGCAAGCGACACCCCCATGCTGCAGCAGGCGTGCAGCTCCCCCCGGCGGCTCCTGCTGCCGCGCGAGGGAATCCGCCGGGCCATCATCGCGCTCTGCTCGGTCGATGCGAAAGTCTTTGTCGAGAAACTCAACCTGCAGCCCACCGGAAAGACATTGCAGCTCTACAATGCTTCAGGCACAAAAGCGCTCATGAGCTATGTCATCTTCACCTACGACAATCCTCCGAAAGTCACCAACTTTCCCGGCGCCAAAGCGGGAGTCATGCTCCTCTCCCTGCAGGACGGCACATCCGCCACATCCGCCACACCCGCCGAGGCCACCGCAACTCGGCCCAGGATTCCAGCGAAAACCAATTCCTACACCCCCGAGGAACGCGCCTGTCCATGGCACGACCGCGCTGGCAAGTGGCTCATGGTCGATGTTCCCGAGGCACTCAAACACGGCAACCCCATTCCCATGCAGAGCTGTACCGCACGGAACATCGTGCTCCCTGGCGCCATGTTCGAAGCAATGACGATTGGCGTCACCGACAAGGATGTCTCCCGCCTGCCGCAAGCGATCAGGAGCAAGCTTTCGGACACGGGGCTGGATTTCAACATCCAAGCGCCCGGCGGCGGAGCGAAGCTGCCATACTCGGTCTTCACCTACAATCATCCTCCCCGCGAGATCGCTCCAAAAGGCCTCTTCGCCGGGCTCGTCCTGTTGTCCCTCACCTCCACCCCAGCCCTACCTGATCTCCCAACCCCGGCAACCGCGAGTAAAGACATCATGCCCAAAGAACAGGAATTCTCCGCTCAGGAATGGCCCTTTGAACCAGGGCCGCGCACCGTGAAAATGCACGTCGAGACTCCCCCGCAGGGCATCAATTCCGACACTGGAATCATGCTCTGCCTGCACAACTGGGGGGGACGCTACGATCAATCGGCCTATGTCCAGTGGTGCGTCAACTTCGCCAAACGCTACAATGTCATCACCGCCAGCGTCAACTACCTCCAGAGCGGAGGGGGCGAACCAAGAATTATAGGGGAAAAGCCATACGACCATGGCTATTTACAGGCGATTGACTGCCTCCGGGCACTCTACCATATCCAGAAGAAACTGAGGGATACGGAGACGGCTTTCAACCCACGCCGGTGCTACTCCATGGGAGGAAGCGGCGGGGGGAATGTCAGCCTGATGGTCAACAAGTTCGCTCCGGCCACGTTTGCCTGCGTCGTGGATATTTGCGGAATGCCCGGATTGACCGACGGAATCGCCTTCGGCACAGGCGAATATGGCAGTTCTCTCAATGCCGGATACGTCCGCGATGCAGACAGCCCGGCATTTCTCTCAAAGGACATGCAGGAAATCAGAAATCCCGGTCACCTTGCACACTTGAAACTCCAATACGCAGTCAATCCCGCCAACAAGGTCGTCATCGTGCATGGCCTGGACGACCGCTCGTGTCCCGCTGTGCACAAGATGGAGATCTTCAAGAACATGGTCCACACGGGGTTTCGCCCCGACGGACATTTCCTGACCACGAAAGACATTGGCAAACATGGAATCACGACCACTGGGCACGCGGTGGGAAACCGGCAGGCAGTCACGGAATCCTTTGCCGACTGCTACATGCTGACGGACGGTCCGCTTGCACTCGCAGTGCCTGGCCCGACCGATTTCGAGAAAGCGGAGAAGGTGATCTACACAACCACGAATGGAACGTTCGTGATCGACTATTCCCAAGGGCCGCCAAGCATCACATTTGCCGCCGAGTAAGCCACTTCGCTAGGCGTATTTCTCCGCCATCTCGA
>JAGLDW010001069.1 GCA_023145395.1 Lentisphaeria bacterium
CTCAATCGCCTTAGCGATTGAGGATCCGAATGGGCCCGGAGGGCCGCCCCCGCGGGGGCGCGATTCAACGGTAAGCGAAACACAGGGTGGGCGAGAACGGTAGCGCAAAATGTATTCGCAAGAGTTCAAACAGAGCGTTGTAAGGCGAGTGCTCGAGCCAGGAGGGTCGTCAATGGAGTACCTGACTCATGAGTTAGGGCTTGGTCATAGTACCATCTCGCGCTGGATTGCTCAGGCAGGTAGTATGGACGGTATGTCGAGACGAAAAATACGAGGACGACGCCCGAACGACAAATCCCCGGAAGAGAAGCTCCAGCTGGTCAACGAGGCCAGTACGCTCTCGGATGATGAGCTCGGAGGGTTTCTCAGGAAGAACGGCATCCACAGCGCTCAACTCGATCAGTGGCGCAAGGATGCGATGGCAGGACTGGGCGCACCTTCCCGGAAGCAGTCGAGCAAACAGACTCCGGAGGCCAAGAAAATCCGCGAGCTCGAGCGTGAAGTCAGGCGGAAAGACAAGGCGCTCGCCGAGACTGCCGCGTTACTTGTGCTGAAAAAAAAAGTCCAGGCGATCTGGGGGGACGAGGACGACGACACAACGCCGAGGAGCGGCAGATGATCTTGGGGCTCCTGGATGAAGCTCAGCGCGGCGGAGCGCGGCTCGTGCCGGCCTGCGAGACGCTCGGCATTGCCAAGCGAACGGTGGAGCGCTGGCGAAGCCAGGAGGTCTGTGACGACCGGCGCGAGGGGCCCATGTCACCCCCGCCCAACAAGCTCACACAGCAGGAAAGACAGAAGATCGTGTCCACGATGAACGGCCCAGAGTACCGCGATCTATCGCCCAATCAGATCGTGCCGCTGCTGGCGGACAAGGGCCACTATCTGGGCTCCGAGTCGTCGTTCTATCGTATCCTTCGTGAAGAAGCTTTGCAGCACCACCGCGAGCCCAGCCGGCCGGCGAGGCACACCCGGCCGGAGGAGAAGGTCGCCACCGGCTCGAACCAGGTCTGGAGCTGGGATATCACCTACTTGGCCTCGCCGGTGCGTGGACGGTTTTTCTATCTCTACCTGGTCATGGACGTCTGGAGTCGAAAGATCATCGGCTGGGAGATCTACCCGGTGGAAGACATGGCGTTGTCCTCCTTGATGATCCGGCGGCTGTGCGAAGAGAACGACATCACCCCGGACCAGCTCAAGCTCCACGCGGACAACGGTGGCCCGATGAAGGGCGCGACCATGCTCGCGACGCTGGAGAAACTCGGCGTCGCGGCCTCCTTCAGCCGCCCTCGAGTCAGCGACGACAACCCCTATTCGGAGTCTCTCTTCAGGACACTCAAGTACCGCCCCGAGTATCCCAGGCGTCCCTTCGAATCCATCGAGGCGGCAAATGCCTGGGTCTTCGGTTTCGTCCGCTGGTACAACGAGGAGCACCTGCATAGCGAAATTTCATTCGTCACGCCGGGCGATCGCCACGCCGGTCGCGACACCACGATCTTGAAAAACAGAGAGAAAGTCTACGAGCAAGCCAAAAACAAGAATCCAAACCGATGGTCAGGCAAGACAAGAAACTGGACGACGCCGACAAAGGTCGTCCTCAACGTCAACTTTCAACACTCGATGGACGCCGCAGCATGACACCTTCTCATGCGACAACTACCTTGACATCCACCGCCATCCGGGGCTCCCGTAAGATTGCGACACTGAGGTTAGCTGTCGGATAAACCGGCAGCGCTAGAGTTTCTCAAGATGCCACGA
>JAGLDW010000107.1 GCA_023145395.1 Lentisphaeria bacterium
AAGCATGGGGTGAAGGCCTACTACAACCTGCAGGACATGCTCATGGACGAGGAGTTGGACGTGGTCGATGTCTGCACGGGCGGACCGGAGAACGGTGGCTGGCACTACGAGCCCGCGATGGAGGCTTTGGCAGCCGGCAGAAACGTGCTTGTGGAAAAGCCCATCAGCAATGATATCGACGAGGCGCGCGAGATGGTTGCCTTCGCCGAGGAGATGAATGTCTATCTGGGCTGCAATCTGAACCACTACTTCACCGAGCCGGCTGAAAAGGCGCGGGCGGCGATCGACGCGGGCGAGATCGGCGAGCAGATCTTCTGCCTCCACCGCATGGGCTTCCCCGGCGGCGAACGTACCTATGGCGGCGCGATGAAAGGTGGCAACCAAGGTGGCTTCCCCTACTTCCACGTCAAGGCGTTTCTAGCCCACCCCTTCAGCATCATGCGGTATTTCTGCGGAGACATCACGCATGTGCAGGCCTTCATGAGTCAGCCAAGCTTCCGCAAGGGTGCGGGCGATCCCATGATCTCCGTCAATAGCATTCACGTGCAGTTCCGCAGTGGTGCGGTCGGGTACCTCTTCAGCCAGCGTGGCGATGCCACCATGGGCCTGGGAGGATGGTGGAGCGTCGAAGTCGGCGGCACCAAGGGAACCTTTTGCGTCGAGAACTGCGTGGAGAAGTACACTTTCCACCCCTGCCCCGGCGACGAGGGTGTGGCCAATCCCGAGAACCTCGATCTTGGACAGTCGCCTCCTACGCAGGAGTTCAACTCCGGTGTGACCGACTTCAGCGAGACATTCCCACGTCGTATTCATGCGTATATGGAGGATGTGACCAACCAGGTGCCGAAGCACGAGTTGCGCGCCAGCGGACGCGATGCTCTGGCCACCGTCGAGTACACCTTTGCGGTCATCGAGTCGTTCGAGTCCGGCGGCGAACTGGTGCGCCCCGCACCCCTGCCATCTCTCAAGCACATCCCCGCCGAGCGGGAATGCCAGTAGTTTTGGATGCGCAAAAGAAAGACAAACCGATGAAATTGGGTGTGAACTCTGTTCTCTTCGCAAAGCAGGATGCGGACACTGCCTTCAAGTGGACCAAAGCCTGCGGCTACGATGCCATCGAAATATCGGCCATCGCCTCCATGTATCCACATTTGGAGATTGACAAGTGGCGTGAACAGGCACCCATACTAAAGGAGCTTGTGCAGAAGTACGAGTTGCCCATCCAGGCGATGGAGCAGCCTAACCAGGATCCCGAGGTGATGAAGGCCGCCTTCGAAGCGGCTGCGGACATTGGCATTCCCGTGGTCAACTGTGGACCCGGCGGCAAGAGCGACGACGAGGAGGATTTCCAGACATGCGTCGCCTCATTGAGCGCACTTGCGGAGATGGCTGCGGACTATGGGGTGACGTTGTGTGTGAAAGCCCACGTGAGAGCCGCGATCTACAACACCCCAACTAGCCTGCGCGCGCTTGAGACCATCACCTCCCCCGCCTTCGGGCTGGACATGGATCCGAGTCACGTTTATCGCTCTGGCGAGAATCCCGTCGAAGCAGTTGCCGCAGTGGTGGACCGTATTCGACACGTCCACATTCGCGATTGTGTCGAGCGGGAAAATGTTGGTGCCCCCCCCTTGCAGGCAAACGGCCGAGGTGCCATCGATCTGCTTGGCTACATCCGCGTGCTGCATGAGGCGGGCTACGACGGGCCAGTCGATCTGGAGGTCATCGGTGCCAAGGAGTTCGATTTGACCGAAAGCGTGGCCATCGCTGCCGAGACGCGTGGACACATGCAGGCATGCCTGCAGGCCTGTGGCGCACGGTAGAGGGTTCGTCCCAATTCCGCTTCCGCCAAACTAAAAGTCTGGCTGAAGTCAATACGCGAGCGCATGGGGGCATGCTATGGCGACTGGGCAGGGCGTTTCACGTCGATCCTTTCTCAAGCGGAGCGCGCTGGTAGGCGCTGCGTTCCAGATTCTTCCCAGCCATCTTGTGTTCGGTGGCCCGAAGGCGCCGAGCAACATCATCACCCGTGCGGTTGTCGGCACGGGGGGCATGGGCATGGGACATGTGACTCAATACCCCCAGACCCTCGCCGTCTGCGATGTGGACCAAAAGCATCTGGCCAACGCTGTGAAGAAGGCGGGTGGCCAAGTTGCAGGCTACGGTGACTGGCGCGAAGTGCTGGAACGGGACGACATCGATACGATCCACGTGCCCACACCACCACACTGGCACGCGCTGATCTCCCTCGCCGCCGCTCAGGCGGGCAAGGACGTGTACAGCGAAAAGCCCGCCACCCACAGCATCGCCGAAGGCAAGGCGCTGGTGGAGACCATCGAGCGGTACGGCACGGTCTACCAAGTCAACACCTGGGGACGCCAGATCGGCCATTTCGCACGCAAGGTCGTGGCCAGCGGGATTCTTGGTGGCCCCCTCAAGGTCCATCTCAACCCGGACAACTGCCCCAGCGGCTTCAAAATCCGCCAGTGGAGTGGCAAGGCCAATCTCGAAGTGCAGAAGATTCCCGGCGAACTAGACTACGACCTATGGCTCGGTCCCGCGCCGGTCAAACCCTATCATGCTCACCGTGTCCATCGGAGTTTTCGAGGCTACTGGGACTACGACGAGGGCGGTTTTGGCGACATGGGACAGCATCATGTCGATCCTGTGCAGTACGCCATCGGCAAGGATCATACCGCTCCCGTGTCAGTGGAGACCATTGCGCCTCCACAGCATCCAGATGCATGCGGGCTCTGGGGCACGGTCTTTCTCACCTACGCCGACGGCACCACCATGACCATCGAGAGCTGGGAGTGGGGAGAGAAGACAACCAAGGGGAAGGCCTGGATCGAAGGGCCCAACGGCAAGCTCCATCGCAATGGCAGGTTGGAACCCGCGCACCTCGCGGAGGAGATCAAGCGCTACCCGGACGTGCCCAAGCTGGAGAAATGGGAGCACGCGGTGCGCACGCGGGAAAACGTTCACGGGTTCAAACCCAACGTGCATCAGGCCGTGCGTTCGGCTGAGATCCTGCACTTGGCCTCCATCGCCATTCGGGTTGGGCGCAAGCTTCAGTTCGATCCTGTCAAGCGGCTCTTCGTCAACGACAACGAAGCCAACCGCCTTGCCGACCCACCGATGCGCGCCCCATGGAATCTGGCATAAAGCACTCGGAAAATTTAACCACGGATGGGCACGGATAGACACGGATGGGAAAGAAGAGGGACATGTCATGGGACGGGAGTTGATTCACGCGGATCTGAGTCAAGAGATCATTGGAACAGCAATGGAAGTGCTCAATGAGTTGAAGCCAGGGCTGGACGAGAAGCTCTACGAAAACGCTCTTGTCATTGAGCTTCGGAACCGGGGACGCAAGGTGGAGCAACAGAAGAGATTTTCCGTACATTACAAGGGCATCTCATCGGCACACTTGTTCCAGATCTCATTGTCGATGAACTCGTCGTGGTCGATCCAAAAGTTGTGACAACATTCAACGAAAGTCACATAGCGCAGATGATCGGATATCTTGCCAAGAGAAAACTGGATTTGGCTTTGCTGCTCAATTTCAAATATGCAAGACTCGAATGGAAACGCATCGTCTGACCCTTGCCTGCTTCTTGTTCTTGTCTTCATCCGTGTATATCCGTGCCCATCCGTGGTTAAAAATGACTTGAAAGACATTCGGTTAACTGAATCATGAGAACACTCCACGCTTATTTCTGTGTGTCCCTCCTAGCTCTCCTTATCGGATCTGCGGTTTTGCATGCCCAGCCGAAAAGCGATGGTGTGAAGGAGATTGCGGACAAACTGATGTCCGCCGACACCGGGGAGATCCGGGTCTGGTGCACCAAGGTGGTCGAACCTGCGAAGCGCACGGAGGCCAATGATCGTGAAGCCCGCATGGTTTTGTACAATCTCGCCATGCGCGCAGGAGAAGACGAACGCTTGGCCGGACATCTTCGCAAGGCGTTGACGGACACACTTTCGGACAAGCCCTCAGCGCCTGTCGCCGACTTCATGCTCAACATGCTGCGCTATGTGGCTGACGACTCGGTCGTGCCGGTTGTGGCAGAGCATCTGAGCGAGCCACTCCTATGCGACCGTGCCTGCAAGGTTTTGGTCAGCGTGGGCTCCACTCGTGCTCGCGATGCTCTGCAGGCTGCTCTGCCGACGGCGAAGGGTCCAGCGCAGTTGGCTGTTGTCCATGCCTTGGGCGAATTGCCTGCGACTGGTGCGGTCCCCGCATTGCTCGAGCTTGCCGTTTCGGAGGATGTGGAGATGTGCACCGCTGCGGGCAACGCCTTGGCGGCCACTGGCGACCCGCGCGCGCAGAGTGTCCTGCTCAAGGCCACAGAATCCCCTTCTGCGTACCGGCGCGCCTGCGCCGCCGAGGCATATCTGCTCTACTTGCGGAACCTCAAGGACAAGACGCGCGCCACCACATTGGCCATCGCCTTCGCCAAGCAGCGCGCAGGAGAAAACCACATCCAGGCGGCTGTTCTCGAGGTGTGCTCGCGGTGTTCCGCTGCGCCTGCTGTCGAGTTTGTTCTCGGTGCACTGACACATCCCGATCGCCGTGTGCGTCTTGCGGCCGGGTGCGCGCTGGCCGAATTGCCGCAAGAGGCTGTCGGAGCCCCATTGGGCGCATTGCTCAAGACAGCGCCCAAGGCGACACGTGCAGATCTGCTCGAACTAGTGGGCGAGAGAAAGCTCAAAGGCGCGTCACCTGTTGTTCGCGAGTTCATTGCCGGACAGGACGTGGAGTCCCGCACCGCCGCTGTCGTTGCTTTGAGCCGCATCCTTGGGCTTGTCGCTGTTCCCGAGCTTGTGAAGCTATTGGGTGACGGGCGGGAAGGCGTGTCCGAGGCGGCTGGTGCCGCATTGCTCGGGATGGAGGATGAGAGAATGACTGCTGCGTTGACGAAGGCGGCGAGGACAGGCACTGCGGATGTGCGTGCAAAGCTCATCGGTGTCATGGCGACGCGGTTGGAGCCGGGGCAGGTCGCTGCCGTGCTCGAGTTCGTCGCTGACAAGGACAAGGTGGTGGCCAAGGCAGCCGCAACGGCGCTTGGAAAATTGGCAGGCACCGCCGATATTCCCCCGTTTGCCCGGATGCTCGGAACCTGCCGGGACGATGGACTGCGCTCCGCTCTGGAGACATCGCTGTGCGCCGTGGTCCGACGAGTCGCCGATGCCAAGGTGACCGCACCACCTGTGCTGGATGCTCTCAAGACCGCAGAGCCCGCTGCCAGGCCGTCGCTGCTGAAGGTTTTGTCGGTGATTGGCGGCAAAGAGGCACTTGCGGCGGTAGTCGCCCGCCTGGCCGGAGAGGATGCGACTGTGACGCTGGCGACTGTGCGGGCAGTGTCCGAATGGCCCGACTATTCCGCCCAACCCGCGTTGCTGGAGTTGGTCAAAACCACCGAGAACACGGTCCACTATGTGCTTGCCTATCGTGGCTATGTTCGGCTCTTGAATGCACGGAATCTGCCTGGATCTGAGAAGCTCGCAGCCTATTGCGCGATCGAGGAACTGGCACGCCGGGCGGACGAGAAAAAACTTGTGCTGGCTGGCATGGGAGCGATGAAAGACCGGTTGGCGCTCCCCAAGCTCTTGGCGATTCTGAAGGACGACGCATTGCGGAACGAGGCCGCCTCCGCCATCATCGAACTGGCTCGGGCCGTTCGCGGAGACGATGCTGTGTCCGCATTGAGAAAAGTGTTGTCGGCGAAGCTCGATTCTGCGCTGGCGAAGCGCGCGAAAGAGGCATTTGTGGATATCACGAAATATGCCGGATGCATCGCCACATGGGAACTCTCCGGACCCTACATGGACCGTGGAAAGACGCACACGAAAATCTATCCTGTGGTTTTTTCTCCGGAAAAGCCATCGGCAAAAGGGGTCGTATGGCGCCGTGTGATGGCCGAGAACAAGGATGGACGACTGAACCTCTCGAAGGTGGTTGGCGGCAACAGCCGCTGCGTCTACCTGCGCTGCAACATTGTCGTTGCCAAGGAAACGGCAGCGCGCCTGGAGGTGGGTAGCGATGATGGTGTCCACGTTTGGCTCAATGGAAATACGGTGCATGAGAACAACGTGCCCCGAGCCTTCATATGGTGCGAGGACAGCGTGGATGTGGTGCTGCTCGAAGGGGTGAACACACTGATGCTGAAAATCACCCAGGGCGGTGGGGGTTGGGAGGCGAATGCGCGCGTTCAGGATCCCGCTGGAGGTCCCATCGAGGGACTGAATTTCGAGACTGGAGCTCCGGTTCGTCGTGCCCTGAAGCTGCCGCAGGGCAAGCTCGCCGATGGCACCCCCACCGCCGAGAAGCTCGGCTGGCGCATGTCCATCCAATGCTACAGTTTC
>JAGLDW010001070.1 GCA_023145395.1 Lentisphaeria bacterium
GCGGACGAAGTCGCCGCGCTGCGCGCCCTGCCGGACGACCTCGCGCAGAAGGTCTCCAACCGGAACACACTGCGATTCATCTTCGGCGTGGATTGATGCGTACACAACGCGGAAAAAGAACAAACGGAGAATTGTGATGGACAGCGAGATTCGTCTGGGAGTCGTGGGATATGGCGGCCGCGGCCGCGGCATGTGCAAGCTGGCGGCCTCTTTCGACGGGATGCGTCTCGTCGCCGCCTGCGACACGGAGGCGGCCAAGCTCGACTTGGCGAAGGAGGATTTTCCGGAGGCGAAGCTGTTCGAGGATTTTGAGGAGATGATGGCCTCCGGACTGCTCGACACGCTGCTAGTGGAGACGCCAGGCTGGAATCATGCAGGCTTCTGCGTCAGAGGGCTGGAGAATGGCTTGCACGTGATGTCCGACGTGCCCTTCGTCTACACGACCGAGGAGGCAGAGGCGCTTTGGGTCGCGGAGCAGAAATCGGACTCGGTGTTCATGTGCGGCGCCAATCCGAATATGTGGGGGTTCATCCAGTCTGCCGTGGATCTCCATGACCAGGGGCTACTCGGCGAACCCTACTATCTTGAGACCGAGTACATCCACGAGCTTGGCAGCCTGTTCGAGACCACGCCTTGGAGGGCGTCATTCCCGAGCATCAAGTACTGCACTCACTCGCTGGGGCCGCTTCTGCGCCTGGTGAAGGAGGATCTGATCGAGGTTTCGTGCTTCGGCACGGGCTCGCAGAAAAGTGGATTGGAGAACTACAGCGACGCCATGACGGCATTGTTTCGAACGGCCTCCGACGTGGTGATCAAGCTGACCTGTTGCTTCTCGAATCACTTCAAGGGTGGGAACCATTCCTGCCGCATCTTTGGCTCCGAGGGCTATTTCGAGCGTTTCTCCGGGCGCGGTTCCCTGGCGCCGCCCTTCACCATGTTCAACTCGAACAAGCTGGCTGGCGCGGAAGCGCCCATGAAACTGGAGATCGACACCATGCTGCCCGAATATGCCGCGAAGGCGGCTGGCACGGGGCATGGTGGCGCCGACTATGTGTTGTTCGACCGCTTCTTCAAGGCGATACGAACCGGGGGACCAAGTCCTGTGAGTCTGCGCGACGGCCTGCGCATGACCCTGCCAGGCGTCTTCGCTGCGGAATCCGCAGCCAACGGAGGCGAGAAGACCACCATCACATACCCCTGGAGTTGACGAGAGACTCAACTCTGCCAGCCTTCATCGCCGCCACCAAGTTTGTCCCTTGCGGTTGACGACACACCCTGTATTCCGACCTTCTCTTCGTGAAAAAAGGAGTGCCACATGAGATTTTTCATTGCAGCTTTGGCCATGATCGCGCTCTCCACCTCTTGTGCTCACGGCGATGCCTTGTTGCATGGTTGTGAAGACATGGTGGGAGTCGCTGTGCTCACCAAGCCGCTCCGGCAAGACACCGCGACACCGCATGTGGGCGCGCCCTACGTCACGGAAGGACGATCCTGCCTCCACATGTACATGGAATCCCCGACGAAGACGACGGGCAATACGTACCTGAGCTGGACGCTCGAAATTGCACCGACGGACATGACTGTCAACGCCTTGCTCTTCGACGCCGCCACAGCACGCCCCGATACAACGCAGGCACTGTACGTGCGCGGCTATGACGAGAAGGGGAATGTGGTCCTGAGCTGGCACAGCTGGGCATCCCCACTCGGCACTAGGATGAAGACGTTCCGGCTCATGGCCGGCACCTCGGATGGCACTCTGGAATGGGAGCCGCTCTTTGTCCGACCCGGCGACGTGACCAAGGTGGTGAAGCTACGGTTCTACATCGGCACGCACGGCAAAGGCGTCCCGTTCGACGCATATCTCGACAATGTCCGCGCCGTGCCAACGGAGACAGGCTACCAGAGCATGCAGAGTACGGAAGAGCTCTCAGGTGTGGGCCGGTTCAGCGTGGTTGACCCCATACGCTCCAACCCGACGCCAGGCAAGGACATTGAGATCCCAGCCGAACCGGTTCTGCTGTTCACCGGCGAAGACTTGGCGGGGGTCCGCATCAAGATCGAGAAGAACTGCGACGACACGCGGCTGGAGACAAACACGGATCCCAGCTACGTCAGCGAGGGCAAAGGCAGTCTGTTTCTCGCCGGGAAATCGCGCACGCCAAGGCGGGGGAACACATACGCCTCCGCAGCCATCGATATTCAGCCTGTCGATCTGAGCAAACGCATCCTGGTGTTGGATGCGTGGACCTCGGAGCCCAAGCAGACAGGCGCGTTCTATGTGCGCGGCTATGACGCGCAAGATCAATGCGTTGTCAGTTGGAGTAGCTGGTCGGTACCGTTGCGGAAAACCAGAACGCGCTTCGAGCTGTTCCCCGGATTCTCGGGTGAAGGGTTGGATTGGGCGCAGAACGATATCCAGTCGGAGGATCGGTCGAAGGTCGTCAAGCTTCGGGTTTGGACAGGCACGGCCAAAGCGGGCGCCGCATTCAACGTATACCTCGACAACGTGCGCGCGATCCATGGCCAGAAGAAGCCGTTCATGAATATCAGGACGCCGAAGAGACTCTATCCGAACACGGTGTTGGTCAGCGAGGGCAAGGCACAGGCAATGATCGTGACCCCGGGCGGTGCGCCATGGGAACCTCTCGCCGCTGAGATCGTATCCGCCGTCAAGGAGGCGACCGGAGTCGAGCTGCCGGTGGTCCTAGCCGACACGATCACCGACGAGGCCATGCACGAACGCAACGCAATCGTTCTAGGCACGATTGTCGACAATCAGCGCCTGCTCTACCCCTACTCCCACAGTCTCGTGTTCGCGGACGGGCTGTTCCCGGGACCAGGCGGTTTCGAACTGCGCACCGTCCACGATCCATGGGGCACGGGCAAGAACCTAGTCTGCATCGGCGCATCCGACGCGGCTGGCGCCAGGCGCGGTGTCGATGCCTTCCGAGCCACCATCAGCCCGGACGCGGAACTCGTCATCCCGCGCCTGCTCGAAGTGAAACTCACGGGTCGGGCGCTCGCATCCTACGGCAAGACGTTCACCACAGCACCGGACGAGAAGTGGGAACAGAGCCAGAAAGACAGTTGCGAGAAGCACCTCAGGACTGCCGGCACCCGCGGTCTGTTCTCGCGTGCTCAGGGCATTGCCCGCACCTACGCCATCACCCGCCGCGAGGAGTATGCGCGCATGTTCGTCTGGATGATCCAGCGCACCTACAAAAACTACTTGAGCGATCCAAAAACCTATGGGGGACCATGGGGAATGGACTCGGATTTCCACATCTTCGGCGTCATCCCCGGCTGGGATGCAGTCGAGGAAAGCTCGGAGGTGACCGACGAGGAACGCCTGGAGGTCACCCGGATTCTCTTCCGGTGGGTGAGCGAGATCGGCCCGCGCAAAACGGCGAAAGCCTCCAGCAAGCGCGTGCGTTTCAACCACCAGACGTTCCCTGCCCTAGGCTGCCTGTACGCAGGGCAGTACTTCTCCCGCTACTACGACTGCGTCGAGGGAGATCAGTGGATCAAAGTCGCAGACGGCACATTCCTGTACCAGCTGAACGCCACCAAACCGCATTGCGACTGCAATTCGTACCAATGGCACACCCTGCACCACGTCATCCGCTACTGCCTGGGTCGTCCAAACCTGGACTACTTCAAGAATGGTGGTGTGCGCAACAATGCGGACTACGCAATCCTGACCATGAACAATCTCGGCTACCAAGTTCCCTACGGCGACATCGGCGGATGGGGTCCCATCGGTGGCGAACTGCACATGCTGCGCGCGGCCGAATGGTTCCTGCGCGATGGACGGTTCCAGTGGGCGTTGAACAAGAAAAAGGCCATCCGCCCGCGCCCCGCCTACAGCGATTTCACCGTCAACACCGTCGATCCAGTCGAACCCACCGACCTGATCGGGACGCGCCTGTGGCCGCTCGACAAGCTCTGGTACGACAGCTTCGGTGGCAAGAAAGTCGTGGACCAGAACCGCGCCTTCGACAAAATCGCCTTCCGCAACGGCTTCGACCCGGAAGATCAGTATCTGCTTCTGGACGGCCTGTCCGTCGGAGGGCATGGGCATATGGACGGCAATTCGGTGCTGCAATGGACCGAGAACAACCGGGTCTGGCTAGCTGACGTCGACTACATCAAATCGCTGCCCAAATATCACAACGGCGTGCTGATTCTCAAGGACGGTCAATCAACAAAGATTCCCGGCTTCTGCGAACTCGAGAACTTCGCCGACCTGCCGACGGCTGGCATTTCGCGCACGGTCCTGCGCAACTACGCGGGAGTCGATTGGCACCGCAGCATCGTCTGGCTGAAGGGGCAGGCCTTCCTCTGCATCGACCAGATGCAGGCGAAGAAACCGGGCGAGTACAGTTTCCGCGCCGTCTGGCAGACCATCGGCGACGTCGCTCTCAACGGAGCGGTCATGAACATCGAGCAGAAGGGAGAGCACGCCGCCGTCGCCATGACATCCGACACGCACTGCCTGATCAACGACGACCCTGCCACGGGCAGGAACTGGCGCGGCTACCCGTACGCGAGCGATGCCGTGGTCCGGTCGTTCCAGGGCATCATCGACAAGACGCTGGCGGTCGGTGAGCAGGCGACCCTGTTCACAGTGCTGCACGCGTCTGGCGACAGCCCGTCGATGGCAACGGCAACGCGCCTGGCGGACAATGTCGCATCCATAACCGGCGCCGGAGATCCGATTGTCGTCGCAGTCGCCGACGAGCAGGGGCGCATCAACTTGCCCGGCGCCTTCGAGGGCAAAGCCGAAATCGTGGTTCTGACACCCGCAACGCTCTACGCAGTCGGAGTCTCCGAAACACAGCTTCTAGGCGAAACGAAGACTTTCGAGAAATCGACGAATCTCGAGGTGGATCTAGCCAGTGGAAACGTCGAATGGAAGATACCATCGACAACCCGCGCCAACACCAAGCGGAAAAGCGTCCAGAAAACTCTCAAGAATCGCATGGACAAGGGTCAAACCGCCAAGCTGATGCAGACGATCACGGCCGCGACGCCATCACGGGACGCCGGCGCCGACAAGGTCCAGGCAGTGCCGAGAGCCGTCGAGCTGTGGCGCTACGCGGAAAAGCCCAGCGGCTACCTGTTGACCAACAACCGTGGTGTGCCGGAACGCGTCGATGTCGTTGAAATACTCGCCTGCAGTCCGCAACCACTGGAGGCGAACGTCTTCTCGGGAGTGTCGGGTGCCAATGTTCTTGAGAGTGTCGTTGACGGCGGCGAACAGGGCACTGGTGACGCGGTGATGTGGGATGACGACCAGGAAGTGACGATCACCTTGCGCCTGAAGGACACCTGCAATCTGACCACGCTGAAGCTGAAGGCATGGTTCGC
>JAGLDW010001071.1 GCA_023145395.1 Lentisphaeria bacterium
TGACGGACCGCCCCGACGCTGTGTACACGTGTGGTGAGACCGTGACCTTCACCGTGTCGGTCAAGGACAAGGGGGTTGTTGTCCAGACGGGTGAGGTGTCTGTCTCTCTGAGTCTGGACCGGGGCCGAAGCCTGGGTCAGCAAGAAACGGCGCTGAAGAACGGTTCGGCCGTCTTCACAGGCACACTCGATCAGCCGGGGTTCCTGCGCGCCAGCGTGCGGGTGAAGCATGGTGGCAAGACCTACAGAGGGCTGGGCAGTGCGGGGTTCGAGCCCGAGAAAATTCGTCCTGCGACCACCTTGCCCGATGACTTCGAATCTTTCTGGGAGGCGGGTCGCAAGCGGATCGCCGCCATTCCCGCGGACTATCGCGAGCGCAGAATCGAGAAAAAGTGCACTGCGGCGTACGACTCTTTTGCCATCAGTTTTGGGAACATCGACGGTACGCGCATCTACGGCTTCCTGTGCGTTCCCAAGGGTGCGGGTCCGTTCCCCGCCTGGGTGAGCGTCCCCGGCGCGGGACCTGGGCCCTCTGGCCCCCCTACTGGCTACGCCGCCAAGGGGTGTCTCACCATGGTGATCAGTGTGCACGCATACGATGTGGGGAGTTTGAGTAGGGAGGAGGTCGCTGCCGCCTACAAGGAGCTGAACAAGTCCGGAATCTATTCGCACCATGGTGCGCCCGACCCCGAGAAGTACTATTTCCGCCGGGCGATTCTGGGTGTCGACCGGGCGATTGACTGGTTGGCGTCGCGCCGCGACTGGGATCGCAGGCACATGGTGATCGATGGATCGAGCCAGGGCGGCGCCTTCGCGCTGATTATGACGGGGTTGAACAAGAACATCACGGCTGCGGCCGCCAACGTTCCGGCCATGTGCGACCACGCAGGCGCCAAGCTGGAGCGTGCCCCAGGCTGGCCTAGAATTGTTCGAGGGGACGCGGAGGAGCAGGCAGCTCGCCTGAAGATGTCCACCTACTTCGATGCCGTCAACTTCGGGCGTTTCATTCGCGTCCCAGTCATCATGTCGGCCGGTTTCATCGACGGCACATGCTCGCCGAGTTCCGTGTACGCGGCCCACAGCGTGATTTCTTCTCCGAAACGAATCTTCAACGGACCGCTCGCGGGCCATCAGTGGAATGTGGGCGACTACCGTCCGTTTCTGGCGAAGTGGGTGCCGGGCCAGTTGGGCATCGCCCCGGTCGTCCCGCCGACGGACGTCGCAAAGCACACTCCGGAAAAGAAGTGATTTCAAGACGCGGATTGCACCTACGGAACTGACATGCGCCCTCCTCCCTCAGCCGAGCATGTCAATAGTGGTGCGGGTCGGCTCGGACC
>JAGLDW010001072.1 GCA_023145395.1 Lentisphaeria bacterium
TGGCGGCATTTGTCCATGTCGGTCTCTCGCAGAAACCCAGTGCTGTCGCGCGGATTCCAAACGGGGATTTTGAGAGGGGACTGGAAGGCTGGCGGATTGACGAGCGGACGCCCATGTCGCGTCTTTCGACGGAGCAGGTTTTTTCGGGCAAGCATTCGCTGCACATTGCTGACCGCGAGGACAAGGTTGGCTCGGCAGTCACCGCCACGCGCATTCCGTTCAGGGGCATGGCGATGGTTGCCATCACGGGCCAGGTCTACCCCGTCAGCGGCGGCGGGCTTGGGGTCTACGTGCGGCAGTTCGACGAGAAGGGGGTCTGCATTTCGGGAGAGTCGCATGTGTTTGGGCTGGGGGGAAGTGGGAAGAAATGGACCTCCTTCCGGCGTGTGTTCTACACTTTCGAGGCGACGCGCAGTCTGGAGTTGCATTTTCATAGCTACATGGCCGCTCGCTGCGATGCCTATCTCGACAACCTCGCGTTCGAACGTGTGCAGACTAGCACGGAGCCACCTTGGAAGGGCACCTACAAGCTGCGTCTCGGGGACGTTGCCAAACTGACGGCGGCGGACGTGATCGGACCCGATGGAATCGTCTATCCGAACTGGACCAAGTGCGGTGTGCAGGGGGGCATCCCCTCCGTCCCGGTCAAGGCTCGTTTGGCGGATCATGGTGGCAGACCCGACGATGACACGTGCGACGCGGACGCGCTGGACGCGGCCTGCGATGCGGTCGCGGCGGTTGGCGGTGGTGCCGTTTTTCTTGAGAGTGGCGTCTACCACTTGGACCGGCAAGTGACCATCCGGCACAGCAATGTGGTGATCCGCGGCGCCGGGCGAGACCAAACCCGCATCATGTTCCGATATGCGCTGCCCGAATCCGGCATCCGCATCTACACTCCCCCCGCCAATGCCATCGTCGGGCCGGACGCGCGCATGACTGTGCATGCCTTCCCGAAGCAATTGCAGAAAATCGTCTTCTCCTGCAATGATGTTGTGCTGCGGACCTGGAACCGAGGGAAGCATTCGGGCAATACTTTCTCCGCGACCGCTAGCCTTCGCAGCGCATTCGCAAAGACGCCGGAGGGGCCGGGCACACTGCGCGCCGTCGCAACCTATTCCGACGGGAAGACGCGGGCTGCCGAGGTGGCGGTGACACTTGACCGCGGGCGCAAGGGACGCGACCCGGTGCCGGCTGACCAAGCAGCGATCGGATTCCTGGGGCTAGGGCTCCGCGGCGTTAGGAGACCGCTGGCCAAAGATGGACTGCGGGGCAGTTTCATGATCGAACTGGAGGATGTTGGCGATCTCGTCGCAGGCGATTGCCTGCTCATCGACGGACCGGCAACGAAACGTTGGAAGGATCTGACCCGGAACGTCTGCCGATGGGGCAATTATCGGCGCTATGAAGCACGGATCGAGTCCGTCGTTGGAAAAAAGGTTGTGTTGGAGCAGCCTCTGCGCCTCAAATTCCCAGTCATCGATGGGAGCTATGTGCAGAAAATCGAGCCCATCACGCACTGCGGAGTGGAGGATCTGACCATCGAGCAGACGCAGGATCTGTGGATCAACACGGTGGAGTTTCGCTATGGCTGGAACTGCTGGGCGCGCAATGTGCGTGTCGTCAAATGCGGACGTTTTCCCATCCATGGCGTGTCCGCGAAGTGGTGCGAGATTCGCGACTGCATTTTCGACGACGCCTGGTTCAAGGGGGGCGGTGGCACGGCCTACGCTGGCTGGCAGAACTGTTTCGATTGTTTGATCGACGGTCTGAAGACCACGAACTTTCGGCATGCGCCCCTCTTTCAGTGGGCGGCGAGCGGGTGTGTGATCCGCAACGGCGTCTTCATCAACAGCGACGGGCAGTGGCATTCGGGCTGGACGAACGAGAATCTGATGGAGAACTGCGTGATTGTCTCGAAGCGCGGGCACGGATCGTACGGGTTTGGCATGTGGGCCTCGCCGCCGGAGGACACGGCGCACGGGCCCAACGGGCCGCGGAATGTGGTGTACAACTGCGATGTGCGCAGCCAGAAAACCGGGCTCTGGATGGGCGGTATGAACGAGAACTGGCTCATTCTACACAATCGCTATATCGTCGAGTCGGGGTACGGAATTTTTGCGAAGACCGCAAGTTTCGACCATATCGTGAAGGGCAATGTGTTCGTGCTCCAGGATGCGAAGTTCGCGGGGATCAACCTACAGACACCGGACTGCATCGGAGTGGAGCTGATCGACAATGTGCTCTACGGCGGGAACGGCGTCTTGACCAGCGGGATGGGAAAGCCGACTGTCTCAAAGGGGAACAAAGTGTATCCTCTGCCGACGGTCATGCCTCCGCGACCAATGCCCGCCGTCCCCTCGATCTACGCCTGGCAGCAAGCAAACGCAACGACCAACAAGCGTTAATGTGACTATAGTAGTCCGGGACGACTCGTCCCGTAAGAGCTCTGTAGCGCTAATTGGAATAAGACATCTCCGGGG
>JAGLDW010001073.1 GCA_023145395.1 Lentisphaeria bacterium
AAGGAAAGGGAAGATGATGGATCCACAGACGTCAACATTGCCGCCCGGCGAATGGGAAATGGTCTGGAACGACGAGTTCGAGGGCACCGAACTGAACACGGAGAAATGGTTGTACCGCCAGCATCGTTTTGGGGCAGTGGTGCCACAATGGTGTCCTGAAGCCGTCGTGGTCCGGGATGGGCATCTCGAACTTCTGGCCATGGAAAAGGATGGCGAGTACTACTGCGGGGCGATTCAGACAGGCGCCAACTCCATGGACATGCCGAAGCAGAAACTGTGCTGGCATGATGAGCTGTCATGGAATATCGGTCCTTTGAAGAAGCCTACGTTTGAACATACCTACGGGTATTGGGAGGCGCGCTGCAAGTTGCCCACCCAGCATGGCTGGTGGGGTGCGTTCTGGCTGCAGTCGTCCACGATTGGGACCTGCCTGGATCCCGCCCGGGCGGGGGTCGAGTTCGATGTTCTGGAGTCGTTCAAGAGGAATGGCGAGATTGTTCAGAATCTTCATTGGGGCGGCTATGGCGAGGACCACCAGCACGATGGCAGTGGTCCTTTTCAGGTGGATGACTGGCAGTCTGGCTGGCACAACTACGGGGTCAACTGGACTCCCGAGGCGGTTGTGTTCTACCTTGATGGTAAAGAGACGTGGCGCTCCAGCGCAGCAGTTCCCCACTGCCCGCAGTTCCTGCTCTTGACCACTGAGATTCAGGGTGCCCAGGGTGGCCAGCAAAAGGGGGATCGAATCAAGAGCGCGGCCTTGCCGGACCGCTTTATGGTCGACCACGTGCGGGTTTTTGATCCACTACACATATGACCAACAGGATCTGCGCGCTTGCCAGCGATATGCAATGCGCAAGATGGGCCGGATATCCCTCGGCGCGTGGACGATGTGGGCGGCTTCTATAGCGTGCGGAGGTGTGAGGAGAGCTCCGGCAGGGCGTCGATGGCGATGGCGAAGCGTTCCTGTCGAGGGTCGCCAAAGCCGTAGCGGCAGAAGCAGCAGGATAGGCCAGCTGCGGCGCCCGAGGCCAGGTCGGTGTAGTTGTCCCCCACCATCCAGGAACCGGCTGGAGAGCAATCGCTCTGCTTGAGCGCCCCAAGTAGTGGGTCGGGTTCGGGCTTGAGCACAGGGAAGGTGTCGCCTCCGACAATGGAGTCGAAGAAGTCGGCGATGCCGAGCACCTGGCAGATTTCTCTGGCGGGTGCTTCCGGCTTGTTGGTGACGACGGCCATGGGGTAGCCGAGACCCTCGATGGTCGTCAGCGCCTCCACCACGCCGGGGTAGAGCTGGGTGTTGTCTAGCAAATGCGCCATATAGTGGGCGCGCATGCCATCGACGGCCTTGGGCATGGAAATGTCCCCGCGCGCGTCCCCGAGCGATCTTTCGACCAGAGCGGTGATGCCGTTGCCGACGAAGGTGATCACCGTCTCGAAGGGCAGGGGAGCAAGCCCGTGGTCGCCTCGCATGCGATTCACGGCGGCAGCGAGATCGGCCCGGGAATCGACCAGCGTGCCGTCGAGATCGAACAGGATCATGGAGTCAGCCATGGAATTGATCCCTGGGTTTCTACTTGGCGCCTTGGCGCACATCGATGCACTTGAGCTGTTTCTGATCGCGGATGAGGAGCCGGCCACTCCCGAGTGCCATAGGCGCCCAGATCTGCCGGCCTTGAAGCACCTTCACGCGGGAGACGATTTTGAGTCCTTCGGGTGACGGCTCGATCAGGGCAAGTTCGCCGCCGTTGCCATTGACCGCAAAAATGAGTCCACCGGCCAGGAGGAGGTCTCCACGCTCGAAGCTCTGCTTTCTGCCACTCTTCCACTTGAGGTTTCCCTCAAGGTCGATGCAGGCAAATCCGTCCTTGCGTTTGTTCCCATTGCTTCCCAAATAGAGGAATTCACCGTGTAGGAGAGGTTGGTGGATCTGGCTTCCACAGACATCCGTTTTGTAGAGCGTCTTGGACGAGAATGTGTCTCCTTGTTTCGTCACTTGGATCATGGCCGATCCGGCGCCGTAGCCGCCTGTGAGGAAAACACGTCCGTCGGGAAAAACCTTTGGAGATGGAATGGGGATGCTGCAGCTCCACTCCGTATGCCGCCATAGTTCTTTGCCGTCGGCGGGTGCTAGGCTGACAAGTGTGTTCCTGCCGATCAGAGCAAGCACCTGTTCCACCCCGCCAATTTTTGCGGACACGGGAGAGCAGTAGGCCACTTTTCCGGCGCTTCCGGTCCAGGCCCATGCCTGTTCTCCCGTCTTTGCGTCGAGTGCCAGCACGCCGGCTTTCGCGCTAGTGGGAATGACGACAATCTTGCCGCCGATCAGCAGGGGGGATTGTCCGATGAGCCAGCCGGGTTGTCTGGCACCATACTCCTCGACCAGATTCCGCCGCCAGATGGGTTGGTGGGTTTTGCGTGAGATACAGAGCAGGTCGCCGTGCGGTCCAAGCGTGTAGACCGAATCGTTGGTGACCGTGGGGACGGAGTGGCTGCCTCCGTATTTGCGGTCTGGGCCTGTCTCGTACTTGTACTGCCAGACCTCCTTGCCCGTCTCTAGGTTGAAACAGCGCAGCACATCGGCTTGGTTCAGGATGCGGTCGAAAACGAAGACCTTCTCCCCAACCACGGCCGCACCGCCGAATCCGGAGCCTAGCTTGGCTGTCCACCTGACTGGCGGTCCCCCCTCGGGCCAAGACCGTGCCAGCCCTGTTTCGGCGGATGTGCTGTCGTGGTTTGGGCCGAGGAAGTTTGGCCAGTCATCCGCTGTGGCGACAAATGTACTAACAGCGAGAACGGCTAGGGCACACGTGTTCCGGACGAGAGCGAAATGTCTATCTGCCATGGGGATCCACCTTTGTCTCTGTTGTTCACGCGGCTTTCACTACCCGCAAGAAGCCTGAAAATAGTACAACCTATACTCATGGTCAACTGCTGGGCCGCTCTGAGGGTCGGTGTGGAAAGGATGGAGCCGGGCTTCCACTAGGGTAGCCCGGCTCCATCATGTCTCATCAAATCTAGTCACTTGCCTTCGCACAGCCACCTATTTTTTCAGGGGGCAGGTCTTCTTTGCGGGACAGGTTCTGGTGCCCGCCGCGGCTTTCTTGGTCTTGCATGCAGCGCACATCACGCCGTCTTTGCATGCAACGCACTTTGCTTTCTTCTCCGGGCATGCCGCACAGGTTTTTCTCGACGCTTTGCATGCGGCTGCGCACTTTGCCCTCTTCTCCGGGCATGCCGCACAGGTTTTGCCCGACGCTTTGCATGCGGCCGCGCACTTGGCTTTCTTGGCCACGCATGCAGCGCACATCACACCGTCTTTGCATGCAGCACACTTGGCTTTCACCGCCACGGCCTTCTTCACTGTACACCCACAGCCTGCACAGGCGGCTGCATCGAATGCGGTCAGGGACAGGGCAACCGCAGCCACTAGGATCATCATTTTCTTCATGGTCTTACTTCCTTGTATCTCTCTCTGTTGCTCTCGTTCGACGCCGCCAATTAACAGCGTCCTTGTATCCTTTCGGACACTGCTATATGCCATCGGTTCGCCCAGCGAAGAAAAAATCTCAACCGATTGGTGTGGTTGGTATCTTCAGGCATTGAGGGTCGGCGCTGAAAGAACTCTCCGTGCCAACCCTCAAAGAAGAGAAAAAACCCGCGACATTGGTTGCGGGGAAGGCGTGATTTGCATCGGGGGGGGGAGTACATTGCAGAGGAGGCGGGGGAGACACTCCGGCACCATACCCAAGAGAGGCAGGAACATAGCGATGAACGGCATCTCCAGACCGATCGACACGTATGGCGAACTCACTTTCAGTCTGAAGGTGATGCGCAACTATCTCTCCCAGTCCGCCTGCCACAGCCTGTCCTCGACGATCTGTCAGGGCCATCCGCTGGATCCAGCTATTGCCGACGAAGTGGCCGACGCCATGAAGACGTGGGCGATGGAGATGGGAGCGACGCACTACACGCACTGGTTCCAGCCGCTGACCGGTGCCACAGCGGAGAAACACGACTCTTTCCTGAGCCCTGATCACGAGGGGGGCGTTGTGGCCGAGTTCAGCGGTAAGGCGCTGATTCAGGGCGAACCGGACGCCTCTAGTTTTCCGAGCGGGGGGTTGCGGGCGACGTTCGAAGCCCGGGGGTACACGGCGTGGGATCCCACCAGCCCAGCCTTTATCAAGCGCGAGGGGGAGAGGGCGACACTCTGCATTCCCACGGCGTTCTGCGGCTATCACGGCGAGGCTCTCGGCAAGAAGGCGCCTCTGCTGCGCTCCATGGCGGCTCTGAGCGAGCAGGTCTGTCGTCTCGCTCATCTGTTTGGCATCGAGACCGACGGGAAACGTGCTCGTGCGACGCTGGGAGTCGAGCAGGAGTATTTCCTCATTGACAAGAGGTTCCACGATCAGCGTCTCGATCTGATTCAGACTGGGCGCACGCTCTTCGGCCGTTCTCCCGCCAAGCACCAGCAGATGGACGATCACTACTTTGGCGCGATCAAACCGCGTGTGATGGCGTTCATGCAGGAACTGGACGAGGAGTTGTGGAGGCTGGCGATCCCATCAACCACGCGCCACAACGAGGTCAGTCCAGCGCAATTCGAGTTGGCTTGCGTGTTCGAGGAGTTGAATCTGGCCGTCGATCACAACATGATCCTCATGCAGGTTCTGCGCGACGTGGCCGACCGGCACGGTTTCGCCTGCCTGATGCATGAAAAACCCTTTGCGGGTGTCAACGGCTCGGGCAAGCACAACAACTGGTCGGTCGATGGGCCCGACGGCAAGAATTGGCTCAAGCCGGGAGACAATCCGCGGGAGAACGCCAAGTTTCTCGCCATCATCTGCGCCATCATGAAGGGCGTGGACGAAAACGCGGGCCTACTGAGAGCTTCCGTGGCCAGCGCGGGCAACGACCATCGCCTTGGCGCGAACGAGGCGCCGCCGGCGATTCTCTCGATCTTTCTCGGGGACGAACTCTGCGAGATTATCGAGCAGCTGGAAAGCGGCGCCGCAGGAAGCGCTCGGAACAAGGATGTGATCGAGATCGGAGTCTCATCGCTGCCACCGCTTCCCCGGGACACCACCGACCGGAACCGTACCAGTCCCTTCGCCTTTTGCGGACGCAAGTTCGAGTTTCGGGCTGTGGGCTCCAGTATGAATTGCGCCGGCTCCAACATCGTGCTGAATACGATCATCGCCTCAGCCGTTTCGGACATGTGCGACGAGATCGAGACGGAGATGAAGGGGGGGAGGGACTTTAACGAAGCGCTGCAGGACTGTCTGCGGGCAATCGTGACCAAGCACAAGCGCATTCTCTTCAATGGCGACAACTACACGGCCGAATGGAAAGCGGAAGCGGCTGCGCGTGGCCTTCCCGACCTCGTCAGCACCCCCGAGGCGCTGGAGTCGATCTGCAGCGAGCGCAGTGTCGTCCTCTTCGAGAAGTTCAAGGTGTTGAGCCGCCGCGAACTGGAGGCACGCTACGAGGTGTACGAGGAGGCCTACCGCACAACGGTGCAGATTGAGGCGGAATTGGCCGTCCAGATGGCTCGGACCATGATCGCGCCGGCCGCTCTGGAGTACGAGGGACAGTTGGCCGATTCTCTGACCGCGGTCGCCGAAGCCACGAGTGGTGCCATCCCACCGGTCAAGAGGCGGCTTCTGGCCAGGGTTGCTCAGGCGAGTGCACAGCTCCTCGAGGCAGTCGAAACGCTCGAGGCCGCCATCGAGGTGGAGGATGCCGGGGCAAAGCTGAACGGAATGCTTGCTCTTCGGGTCGCAGCGGATGAACTCGAGGGCCTGGTCCCCGCTGAGCTGTGGCCTCTTCCAACGTATGCCGAAATGCTGTTCATGATGTAGAAATGAGTCGCTCTTCCCACACATGCAAACCGGGCAGCACACGCGAGGTGCTGTACGTCGCCTTGCCCATGGTCGCATCCTGCGGTTGCCACACCGTCATGACGTTCACCGACCGGCTGTTTCTCTCCAAGCTGGGTCCGGAGCAGATGAATGCGGCGATGGGAGGCGGACTGAGCAGCTTTGTGATGATGACGTTTTTCATCGGACTGACTGGCTATTCCACGGCGTTGGTGGCGCAGTACCTTGGCGCGGGCCGGAAGGAACGTTGTGCGCGGGCCACGTTTCAGGCGCTGCTGATCGGCGCCGCCGCATATCCTGTGATTCTGCTCTGCCGGCCATTTGCCTACTGGCTCTTCGACGTATCGGGAATCGCCCCCGAGCAACTCGCGCCCCAGCGCGTGTATTTCGACATTCTCGTGTACGCCTGCGTGATCGGGCTTTTGCGCAACGGAGTGAGTTGCTTCTTCTCCGGCGTTGGGCGGACCCGCATCGTGATGTTCTCCGCCGTCACGGCCATGGTGGTGAACATCGCCGCGAATTATGTACTGATTTTTGGCAAATTCGGGGCGCCCGCACTGGGCATTCGTGGTGCTGCGCTGGGCACGGTGCTGGGTGATGTCTGTGGTCTGGCGGTGCTGGCGTGCGCATATTTCGCGCGAGGGAACCGCACGGAGTTCCAAGTGCTGCAAAGTCTGGCGTTCGACCGGGAGGCGATGGGGAAGCTCCTGCGTTTCGGCTATCCCGCAGGAATTGAGTTCTTCCTGAATCTTCTTGCTTTCGCCGGCATGATCACGGTGTTCCACTCCCACAGCCTGGCGACCGCTTCCGCCGTCACGATCGTGTTCAACTGGGACATGGTGTCCTTCGTTCCCCTGATTGGCATGGAGATTGGGGTGACGAGTCTTGTCGGGCGGTACATGGGGGCGGGTCAGCCGGACATTGCGCACCGTTCGACCATGTCGGCGTTGCGGGTGGGGTGGGTCTACTCGTCGGTGATTCTAGTCCTGTTTGTCTTTTTTCCCGAGCGTCTGGTGGATGTGTTCCGCCCAGATGGCGAACTAGGCGTGTACGCGCAGGCCCGTCCGTTGGCGGTGAAGATGTTGCGCATGGCTTCGCTGTACGTGATGATCGAGGCGGTGCTGGTCGTGTTTGCGGGCGCCTTGCGGGGCGCCGGCGACACATTCTGGACCATGTGCACTTCCGTCGCAGCGCATTGGATCATGCTCCCGATCCTGATCCTGATGCTGAGGGTGTTCGGGTGCTCCGTCGTGTCTTCATGGAGCCTCTTGATCGTTTCATTCCTCTTGTTCAGCGGCGTGTTCTGGCTTCGCTACCGCGGGGGCAGGTGGCGGACGTTGAACGTGCTGACTCCCGTTCCCTCCCCGTCGCATGTCGCGGAAACCTCCGGGGCGCCGCCGGAGTAAGGGTCCGCACGGAAAGTTCTTCACATTTTGGCGAGAGCGTCG
>JAGLDW010001074.1 GCA_023145395.1 Lentisphaeria bacterium
ATGGACTGGCTGATCTGACCCGGGAGAGAGTCCTGGCTGCTCACCTGACACCCTTCGCCGATGATCTCTTCGACCTCCGTTGTGAGCGCGGCGAGTTCCACGCCCGAGCGGGCCGAGATGAACAGGTAGTCGTACACATCGCCCTCCTCGAGCATCTCCTGGACGCGGCGCAGGGGGGCGTAGGCCTCTCCACCCCCGATAACCGCCACACCCGCAACCTTGAGAATGCCGACGATGGAGAAATCCCGCGGTCCAAGCCGCACCATGTCGCCGATCCCTAGACCGCGCTGCTCCGCGTAGCCTCGATCCAACACGGTTTCGTTCTTGCTCGGGTCGAAGAGACGGCCCTCCTCAAGCACGCAACAGCGCTCGCCATCACGGTATTGGCGAAGGGGGCCACCCTCCTTGACGCTGCCGGGAAGAACGCCGGTCGTCACGGTCGGCTGTCCCCCGTCAAACGCCCAGACCACCAGTGTGCCCGTGGCGTTCTTGACACTTTTCAACGCCCGTATGCGCTCCAGTTCCGCACCCGTGATCGCCCCGAGGTCCTTGGGACGCTTTACAGGCGCGAAGGCGCAGGGGATGACTTTGCGGATCACGACCAGATCCGCACCAGTGACATCGAGGGGCTCCGAGGTGGCCCGGCGGATGGCGTCGCCAAGACATTGGGCGGCCGCAATGAGCAGCGCCACAAGCAGGAACCCTGCGATGGCCAGCGCAGCGCGGCTGGTTCGCCGAGTGATTTCTTTCCAAGCAAGACTAAGCATATCGCACCATTGCTCGAACTAGTGTGCGGAGACCCGTTTCAGGAGAACCCAAAGCTGGAATCCAGAAAAGTATGAATCTACTCCCTGAGCAGGAAGCCGCAAGCACCCGCGTGTGAAGACGGGAAATGAATGTCCAAATAACCAGCACGGAATGACCAACTCCCAAGGCAAGATACCGCCATTAGCGGCGGCAAAGCGTGTGCGGTCTCCAGGCAGCAAACCGGAAAGACAAACCGCCCGAAAGTGGTGCGGGACGTCCCCGGACCGCGAGCTGCCCCTGTCCCATGGCCTCTCTGCCCTCCCTGGAGCGCGAGCGTACCCCGCGGAGCAAAGGCAGTCATAACCACGAAGAACGCGAAGGGAAAACGCATGTCTCTTTGCCGCCAAGTAATTGGGCCGTGCGCCCTCGCGCGGGGATTCGAGCCCAGCCCTCAAACTGAGAAGATTTGAAACCAGTGTGCTATGGTAGAAAGTTCAACAATGTCGATTGACTTCGGCGCTGCCAGTTCGCAAAGATTGACGAAGGAGTTTCAGATGCTGAATCGGCGTCGCTTTCTGCAGTCGTCATTGGCCTTCACAATGACTGGTTCGATAGCCGCATCGCTTCAACAGGAGGCTCTTGCGGATCGGAGCGCCGACGAGAGGATTCTTCCCTATGACAACACCAACCCGGTCGTATACGACAACGACTGGACCAACGACTATGTCGACTGGTATCTGATGGCGTTGGCCAGTGCCGGCGACATCAACTACGCCGGCATCAGCACCTCGTCCTCAATTCCACCGTACAATCGGCACATGACGGCGGAGCATCTTGCAAAATCGGTCGAACGACGTCGCAGAATTGTACGTCTCGGGCGAGAGAGCGGATTCCGCAGCATTCCCGATCCCGTTGCGGGTACGAAGGGACATCTCCGGAAACCGGGTTCAGGAAAGATCGTGGACACAAGACCTCTCGATTCGCCCGGCAGTCGTCAGATCATCACACAAGCCCACAAGGCAACGTCGGAGAAACCGCTGGTTGTCTGCGTCGGCGGTCCGCTGACGGTGGTGGCGGACGCGTATCTGCTGGACAATTCCATTGCCGGCAGACTCATCGTTTCCTTCCTCGACAACAACAACGCGGGCATGTACGGCTTTAACGGCTGGTCCGACGGCTGGGCAGCGTACATCGTGCTGAAAAAACTTCGGCTGGTTCAGTTCACCGTTCAGAGCAAGTCGTCCGCACAGATTCCCAAGAAGCGACTGTTCGAACTTCCCGACAGCCCGGCGCGCAACTTCATGGTCGCTTCCACGCCGGATGTGGCGGCTCCCGAAGGCGACGCTGACGGCCCGCCCGCCATTTCATTGATGCGCCCTGACTACATCAAGAAAATCCAGCGAGTCTCTTTCCGCAGTTGGAAAAAGAGAAACGGTCACGAGATGCCCATGTTCAAGAATGATCCCGACGGACGCGCCATCGTCGTCACAGCCGTTGACCGCAACATCGCCACAAAAGAATGGTTTCGCGCGATGAAGAATCCAAAGGCGTGGCATGCTGGAAGACGCAAAGACACAGAGGAAGACACTGGGAGGTAAACCGGATAGTCCATTGCGAACGGCAGAATGTGGGAGGTGGCCTCTGGACGGCGAACGGCAACACATGAATGGGTGATTGACGCAGGTCCGGAGCGAGCTGCACCGGCTACTCTTGTTTTGCGGAGTCCGCAGCACAGGGCAACGGTTGCGGGCGGTCTTCTTCACGGCTGGTGCAATCGGTGGGGAAGGAGGGCTTCGGACGCGCGTTCTTCCGCCAGTCCTTGCCCCAGAACTGTAGAGCCCGGCCATCGACAAAGCCGATGTTGCCGTACTCCTTGTGGTTCCCGACCTTGTCCATCACAATGCCAATATTCTTGTCCGAGTCCTTCCGGTGCCCCGCCACGTAGTCGTAGCCTATGGAGTCTGGCTGAATGGGTCGTGCACTGGGACAGCTCAGGGCATAGGGATGGCCCATGAGCTTCTGCCCATGCCAGTTCTCCTGCCTAAGCATCTCCAGCCCTGCATCCCCATCCTTGTCGGGGAACCAGCCATCGTACTTCTCCGCGTAAAGGTGGAGGGCGATCATGATCTGCTTGACATTGCACTGGCACCCTATCCTGACTGCCCTCTCCCGAGCGATCCCAAGCGCATGGACCACCTCGAAGAGAAACCAAGCCAAGAGCACGCAGATCACGGGGACGTAGTATTTCGCTTTGAGTTTCATTGAAGTCTCACGTCACACTCACTGCGCGAAATCGGCTTCGCGGAGCTTGATGAAGGTGCGGCCCTGCCAGACAGTGGCCCAGAGTTCGCCAGGACGCCGCTCGAACAGGGTCGGGTAGGACTGGCGCTTGCCTCGTTTGCGCAGAAGAATCACCTCGAACGTGAAGGGTGTCGCTTCTTTCAACCCGATTTCCGCCGCTGTCTTATACTTGATGTTCTTGCCAAGCCTGCCCGTCAGATAGTTGGTGATGTAGACATGCCCGTGGTTGCCCTCGAAGCCGAAGGCGTGGTCCTGGTCGAAGGAGAACCGGGCAAAGCAATTGCCCAGACGTGAGCACACTCCGAACGCCGCGCTCTGCGCCCGAGTTTGCGGAGTCCGCGGAAGCAACTTGATATGTGTTCCCGTCTCT
>JAGLDW010001075.1 GCA_023145395.1 Lentisphaeria bacterium
CGCACCGTATCCGGCACCTTGCATGGCCGCGCTACTGAAGCCAATCAGTTTGATCCGCCCCTTTGGGGTGATGAGGATGTGGGCTGGTTCAATGGCGCCATGGATGAACTTATCGACCATCCATAGCTCGAAAAGAGTCTCGGCGACGGTCGAAATGATATCGCTCGCGCGTCGGGCTGCGACAGGTCCCCGGTCCCCAACGATTTCGTCTACAGTCGTGCCCTCGAGATATTCGGTGGCCATGTAGCAGAGTTCTTGGTCGGTGCCGTGGGTGTAGATATGCGGGATGAGAGGGTTGTTGAGCTGCGCTAGAATCCCCGCCTCGTGCTGGAGTTTCTTGTAGGCCTTGTCATCGCCCAGAGCGCAGATCTTGAGCTGGACCTCCCGTTTGAGCTTGAGATGCCTGCCTCTCCAAACACTGTAGCCATTCTCGTCGCCGAGTGCGCTCTCGAGCACGAACTCTCCGGTGACAATGCCCTTGGCCAAAGGTTCCTTTGGCACGGAAATCGCTGTTCCGCAGCTCTCACACGGATGACTTGGTCCTCGGTTGTCGTCGGGTATGGTCTCGACGTTCCCACATTGTGGACACTGTCTTTTCATCCAATAATGACTCCACCTCGGGAGGGAGGGGAGCTTTCCTTACTCGTTGAGGGCGCGTGCGGATATCAGGGCTGTCCGCAATACGCTAGGCATCTCTATAGGTACTCCGCGTGCACACGCACGTCTCTTTCCGATACACTACCATAGCATGTTTTGACTCTCCCGTACAGTTCGCCTCATTCGGACCATGCCTACGGGGCGGCACAAAAAGTTCTCCGCATTTTTGCGAGGCGGCGCGCCATTTTGCCGCCCCTTGAAACCGCGCTGGTCGAGAGTAGGCTTTCTGCGGGAAGACTGTGCTGGCTTGCCAGCAATTTTCGGAAGTGGTGATTTCAAACAGAAACAGAGGAGCGAAATGCCTAAGATCGTGTTCATAGGCGCCGGCAGCGGTTTTGGCGGGCGTTCGTTTGCGGACATCCTTTCCTTTGAGGAGCTGCGGGAATCGGAGATCGTGCTGGTGGATCCCAATCCGGACCACCTGGGTCCCGTGGAGGCCTATGCCCGGAGAGTTGTGGAGGCCCATGGTGCCCCGACGAGCGTGAAAACGGCGGCGGATTGGCGCGACGGCGTGCTTGAGGGCGCCGACTATGTCATGACATCTTTTGCGCAGGGCGGTCCGGCCTATCGCGGCGTGCCTTTCCACCACGAGATCTCGATTCCCAGACGCTATGGGATTCATCAGGGCATCGGCGACACAGCCGGGATCGGCGGCGTCTTCCGGGCATTCCGATGCGCGCCCGAGTTGATCGCCATCGGGCGTGACATGGAAGCGCGTTGTCCTGGCGCGTACATGTTCAACTACGTCAACCCCATGGCGATGCTCACGAGGGTGCTCAATCTAGCGTGTCCCGGAATCCACATGCTCGGGCTCTGCCACAACATCCAGTATGGCATCCGCGATGTGGCTCGCTGGATCGGCTGCGCCTCGCACAGGGAACTCCGCTACACTGCCGCGGGGGTCAACCACATGGACTGGTTTCTCTCCATCGAGTATTTGGACGGGCGCGATGCCTATCCTGATCTGCTCCGGGTGGCGGAGGAGAACGAGAAGGTCTACCAGTCTCGTGCAGTCCAGTTCGAGTTGTTGAAGGCTTTTGGACACTGGACCACCGAATCGAACCGGCACTGTGCGGAATACGTTCCCTACTTCCTGCCTCGGGAGAAGGATCGGAAGGAGATTTTCTTCCAGGACCGCGAGACACAGGCCGAAGTGGACCAGACGGCGCCACGCTGGAGCGATGACTCCGATTTGGTGCAGCAGACGGATGGCCGCAAACCGCTTGAACTGGATCGTTCCTTCGAGTATGGCATGCACATCATGCATGCGCTGGAGAGTGACAACGTCTACCGCATGCACCTGAACGTGATCAACAACGGATGCCTTGATGACTTCACGGACGACACCTGTGTGGAAGTCTGCTGCACGGTGGATCGCACGGGAGTCCATCCCCATCGCGTGGGGAGGATGCCCGTGCCCCTGGCCGCTCTCTGCCACGGACTCTCCGACATGCAGACGCTCGCCAGCGACGCCATCCTGGAACACGATCTTGGCAAGGCGCTGCAGGCCTGCATGATCGACCCCACCACTGCCGCGAGCGCCACACCCGCCCGCATCCGCGACTGCTTCGAGG
>JAGLDW010001076.1 GCA_023145395.1 Lentisphaeria bacterium
TGCCGCTGGTGTTCGCCATCCTCGGTTATCCCACGAGACTGAGGGGGTACGGGGCGCCGTTCTCACTGGTGCGGTCTGAATGGATCGCGAACGGAATCACGCTGTGCTCAAGGGAATTGGTTTTGATGGGAACGTGTGGCTCTGGATAGGCACTATAGTAAAAACATCGACCCACAACGTTCTTCACGCTTTGGGAGAGCATTTCGTGGCTGGACGCAAGTCGCGAAGATGAAGTGTCTGCTCTATTCGCCGACCCTTAAAGGAATCACCATGAACTATAAATTCCGGTTGACAGTGTTGCTTGTTTTGGTGTTGGTCTTGGGGGCGCGCTCGGGCGTGGCGATAGAGATCGACGGGAAAATGGCTGATTGGACGACGGCAAGCACCTACGAGGTCACGGAGGCGCTCCGTGATCAGGCTCTCACGCCATTCGCTCGGACGAGGCGGCTCGCCGTGGCCCATGATGACGAGTTCCTCTACTTCCGGGTCGATTTTGAGAAGGCGCGGCCATTCACGGATGGCACGCAAGCCAAGTTCAAGGAGAAGTACTGGGCGAATCGACGCTATATCGAGCTGGATGTGGATGGCGATAGCAAGGTGGACTATGTGACCACCATGCACCCTGGCAAGAAGAAGGGACTCAACAATTGCTACCTTGTTCGTCACAAGGATGGCGAGCGCAATACCTATCTGTGGTACGAGGGGACCAAGGCCTGGAATGGCATGCGCGGACACTACTCCGCAGATGGAAAGAGCGTGGAGATCCGCATTCCCCGAGCCCCGTTGAAAATTTCGACCAACTTGATTGGTGTTCGCGTGCAGATGCAGATTCGCGATGGCTTGGAGGGCGACAATGCCTGGCACAACATGCGCTATCCCTCGGATACAGCTTTCTATCTCTATGACTTGAAGAAGGGGGCGAGGATCGAGGCGGCGCCTGCCTTGGCTGGACGCTCGATTACCATGGGCAGGGCAAGGGTGGCGCCGGTGCTGGACGGTGCACTCGATGACGTGGCCTGGAAGACAGCCGCCCGACTCGATGGATTCATCAAAAACCGTGGTGCCCAAGCGGCCACTATGAAAACGGAAGCCTTTGTCACTTTCGACGCAACAAACCTCTACATTGGCGTACGTGCCTACGATGACGAACTGGATCGCCTGGTGACCAAGGCGACAGTGGCGGAGCCATCACGCGTGTATGGAGACGATGTGATCGAGATCTTCATCGACCATCATCACGATCAAGCCAGTTGCCTGCATGTGGGCGTCAACGCCATCGGCACCGTTGCCGCACAACTCGTCATCGCCCGCTCAGGCCAGCGCAGGATGATGAACATCCCGTCGTTTCTCAGGACTGCAGTTGGCGCGGAGCAAGGAGCTTGGATCGTGGAACTGGCGATTCCCTTCGCCGGCTTCTCCGCCGTGCCGCAACCGGGCGAAACCTGGGGCTTGAATGTGAATCGTGGCGCTCCGCGCAGTCGCGAGTACTCGAGCTGGGCTGGCGTGCAGGGCGGTTTTTTGCAGCCTGAGAAGTTCGGTTTGATGCGATTTCCGTCCGAGAGCAGTTTGGTCGTCACCAGTCGTGGTCTGGTTGCGCGAGCGGGAAACGCGGATCAGGCAAATGCACTGTGTGGCATGTTCGCGTCCACGGCTACAGGGAAGTTGACTGCCCGGGCGATGACCCGCTCCGGGGGTGCGGTGGTGTCCGGTGCAGAATGCTCTCTTCCTTTGATCGCCGGGAAACCGTGTTCGTTCAGACTTCCGTATCGGGTTCGTGGCGACCATGGTGAAACTGTCACCTTCACGGTCGATGTCGAAGGGAGGCAACTCTATCGTTCTGTCGTTCCCGTGATTCAGACGGATTTTCCCAAGACTTGGCTCACCGCCGACCCGTTGTATCACGAACTATTCGGCTCCAAGGGTGCCGGTCTGGCGGCCGAGGGCGTGATCATGTGGGGGCATGACATCGTCAGCTACAGGTTCGGCGCATTCTGCCTCAAGTATGCCCAGCCGTACGTGTTGGGCGCTGTCTACCGGAACGCGGCCGAACACAAGCTTCACTATATCAGCAACAGCCTGCGCTACATCACCGAGGATCTCTTCCAGTTCAAGACACACGCGAAGAAGCTTCCGCTATCCATGATCTACATGGGAAGCTCCCGATCGAAAACCGAGGGCAAGCCCGCCGAGAAGAATGGGGTTTCCTACATGGGCGACCCGGACAACCAGGCGGTCTATCTGCGCACCATCCGCAAGACATTGAGCGAGCACAAGGAATGGATCTGGGGCTTCATGGTGGCGGACGAGCTTCAGGAGCATGATCTGACCCGGGGGCTTCGTTTCCACTACGGCGAGCAGGGTCCGTACCCCATGATGGCGCGTGTTGACGCGGAGGTGAAACGAGAGTTCGGCTTCGGCAAGTTCGGCATCCCCACCAGCCTAAAGGACGCGAATCCCTATCGCTGGATGGCCTACCGCCGCTGGTACAACCACCAGTTCTCCGCCTTCCAGAAACGCATCTACGAAACGGTCAAGGAAGTGGCGCCCAAGGTCCACGTTATCAGCGTCGATCCTGTTGCACGCGTCATGCCCCTGGATTATTCGGGCTATGGCCAACATGTCGATATCATGACCCACCAGCTCTATCCGCGGAACAGCCGGTGGATCCAGAGTTCCGCATGGATCACCAAGACGTTGCGAGATCTGTCGGGAAAACCGGTCATGCCCTGCGCGCATGTGGAAAACTACTCCAACACGTTTCGTCCCGACGAGGTGCGCGAACTCATGAGCCAAGTCTACCGCGGCGGCGGAGAGGGCTTTCATCTCTACATGCCCGACACCGCTGGGAAACAGGGGGGTGTGCACGACATGCGGTCGGATCGATATGGTTCGTGGCCGCGCTGGGAGACCGTCATGGGCACGCTCGCCAACGCCGCAGGCAATCCGCGCCCTGTCTATCCTGATCCGGACTGCGCGGTGTTCTTTTCGAATGATGGTGAGATGGGCGAACTTGCGGGCGGTTTGCGCGGCAAAGACCGCTTCTGCTGGCTGTTCCAGTTGCTTGGTCCGGTCAGCCGCGGCTGGTTTCAGGTCATCAGCGACAACCAAGTTGGACGCAGCGAGATCGATCTTTCCTCCTATCCGGTCATCTATGTCCCCGGCGCCGCCCATTTTCAGCGTCGCGAGGTTGTTCAGGCCATTTGGGACTACGTGAATCGGGGCGGCACGTTGGTTGTCTGCCAACCGGACGCATTCGCCATGCACCTCGATGGGACCCCCAATGCGAAGTTGCTCGCAGCGCTTCTGCCGGCAAGGGGGGACTTGGTCGAACACACACGATTGACTGTGACGAATGCCTCGCCTACTGGGTCTTTCGCTCTGCCCCTCGCGCCTCCGGAAGGCAAGGGCGCGGAGATCGTCCCTGCGGATGGTGTGGTCCCAATCCTGCTCTATGAGGACAAGGCGATCGCGGCGGCCCGAAAGCAAGTGGGCAAGGGACAGGTCGTCTATTTTGCCTTCGAGCCATTGTTCCGCAAGACCGTTGAGAACGCGAACTGGCGTGCGTTCTGGACCGCGTTCCACAAGGGGCTAGGGCTGAAAATAGGGCAGGACATCTGGCGTTTCACGTTCCCCAAAGTCCCTGCCGCCAGCCAGGTGCTGGAATCCCCCACCGGTTGGTGTCTGTCAAACAACTATGTCATGTGGGACACAAACGAGCCGGTGCCAGTCAAAAACATCGAGGTGGCGGGAACGTATTCCTACTCGCGTCCGCCAGACTACGGAACCGATGAGGGTGGTGTCACAGACATTCCATTCAGCCGTGGCGACTTGTTCGACCGGCGCACCGCCATGAAGATCAAGGATGGCGACTA
>JAGLDW010001077.1 GCA_023145395.1 Lentisphaeria bacterium
GGGCAACACCTGGACGGAACTGGCCCGGCAACCTGCCCGACAGTCCCCGGGTACCGCCGATTATCCTGCCACCACCCTCCGCACACCTGCCAACGCGCCTCCGTTCGACGCGGTGCGTGTTCGCTTTGCCGCGCTCGCGGACAAGCAACGCCTGATCATCCCGGAGATCGAGTTGTGGGGTCGGGGGGAGTGACCGCAATGCCATGAAGTTTCTCGCGTGGCCTGTTCGGAAAGCGGAGAAAGTTGGTGCATAATGTTGCGTAGTCGCACCTTTTGAGCACTTTTTGCTGTCCATGGCGGAGGTCTGCGCAACATGATTTTTATTCCCACCACGCAACTAGTCTTGCGGACGGGTAGCCTGAGTCCCGCCTTTCTGCTGTGGACTTTGTAAGGCTGGGCTGCGGAGACGCGCTGTTATGTTGCGAAAAACGTGTCCGTGTGCGGTCATTCATGCGCTACGGCACAAGCTGTGCTGGATCGTTGTCCCGTGTCGTCGATGGACACGCATTGGAAGCGGTATTCACGGTCCGGATGCAGGAATTCCACACGCATGCGGTGTTCGGTGACGAAGCGCCGGGCAAGCGGAGTGCGTCGCAGGAGTTCCTCGCCGGCGCCGAACTCCACCTGTGAGGTTGCCGGACGATCGGTTTTCCAGGTGACGACGGCCCAGCGCTGTCCACCATGCAGATCTTTCTGGGGTGGATGAAGCACAACCTGGCAGTTGTCGATGCTCAGTTTCTCGTTGTTTTCTGGCCTGTCGAACACGAACAGACCGCCTTCCCGCTGCGTGACTGCGGGGATTTTGCCAAGCCATGCCTTGCGCGCGCTGGCGGCGGCGATTCGCAGTCCTGCGGGCGCTGTGGTGTCCACATGCATCCCGTCGTCGCGCCAGTCAGCGACCAGTTCGTCGACAGGCGTGGGCGCGTCCATCAGGAGCTTCCCGTCCATGACGAGTCGTTTCCCGCGTTGGATCGCCACTCGCGTGATCGTGCCAGTGTCGTCGCAGCGCACGATTGCCAGTTCCCCATCGAACTCGAATCTGCCGCAGGTTCTCCGCACAGGTGTGGTGTGCGATAGGAGTATGTGGTCCGTCCACTCGCGCGTCACTTGTTCTTTGCGCAGGGCTGCTACTCGTGCGAGTTCCGTGTCGGCTACCCGGTAAATCTGGAATTCGCGCAGAGCCAGTCTGCCGCCCGTGGGCCTGTTGACGATGACGCTGACACGGTTGGTGACTACAGGCTCGAATATCGTGGTCGAAACGAAATCCTCGCCCCAGGTCGTCGCGGCCGTTTCCACCCCATGCCAGGCATTGTCCCGCCAAAACTGCACATCGATAGTGCCCGGAGGATAGATGAGTCGCCCCCCGTTCCAGGTGCCATGGTGCAGAACGACGGTGTTGATCTCCGCGCTGCCCTCAAGTTCGATTGTGAACCGAGCTTCCAACTCGACCCCGGGCGTGTGTGGCGCCGAGTTGACAGCAGTGCCCATTTTGCGCGGGCCAAGCTCGCCGTCGGTGAGGAGGGGGGACCTCGCCGAGTCGATTTCGGTTCGGTTGATGTCGGCGGACGCAGCCCGTCCTGCGGCCAGATTTGGGCCCGTCTCGGGTACAATCGAGGAAACTGCGTGGACGGATTCGGAGCGTTGGCATTGCAGAGTGAACGCCACGGCCTCGCTATGGTCGAGCGTGCGGCCCTTGCCGTCCACCACGGGAAGATCCGTCGGGGTGACCGTAGCACTCCCGAAACGGGGGCTCGGGAAGAGAATGTCGTGGAAGACCTGCGCGCCCGCTCCACGCTTGGTGTAGACGGCAACATCGGACTTTACACGCTGAAATGTGCCTGTGGTCACAATCCAGCCGAGCATGGCGTCTCTGGTGAACTTGTCGGCGATGTTCATATCCGTGTCGCGCGCCTCGACGAGAGCGGCGCCGAGTCCCTCGGTGCGCAGTGGGACGACACAGATGTTCGCGCTATGCGGGTGCTGTGTTTCGGCGACGAGGGTGTCGTCGTCAATCCGCGCCTTTGCGCCTTGTGTCTGGATCGGACCCGCAAAGTGAAAAAACTGCTCGTAGGTGTGCGCTTCTGCGCTGTCGAGCAGATCGCAGAGCACGAAGTAGTCAGGCTTGACGAAGAGAATGCGTCGTCGATGGCTGACACCTTGGTTGGCATAGGCTGTGTGCGCGCCGTCGAACAAGTCGAAGGCGGAGGTGCTCGACCAGGAGCGTGGGAGCATTTTCGCGTGGGCGCCGCGTGCCTGGTCCTTTCCATCGACTTCGATGGTGTTGTGAAGTGCGGCGCGGTACCCCCAGCCGAGGAAGTAGTCCCCTGTGTCGGTGAGAAGGGGCTTCCCGTAGCCGTAGAGCTCGAAGTGTCCGGCGTCGTTGTGAGCATGGCCGATGGCTTGGGGCGAGAGGTCGGCATAGAGATAAAGAGCGGATTTGGGTTGCCAGCCACTGCGCATGACGTAGTAGCCGGTCCCGGGGAAGGCGCTGCTGGCTTGAGCTGGTTGACTGCCCTGTTCCCCGTCTGTCTTTGTGAGGGTGGCCTTCAGGAGCTGGTAGGTGTCCGTGCCCTGGACAGGCTCGCTGTCGCCCCGCACGTGCCGGTACCATTTGAGTGTTCGTGTGACCTCGCCTCCGCTCCAGTCGTAGCGTCCGTAGGTGTCCCCGATGTTGGGTAGACCCAGGTTGGGCATGGCGATGCGCAGCATGATCTCGAGAAGTTTGCCGACTTGAGTTCGAATCATGGTTGCCACTTCATCGCTCGCCGGCGTCTCCGGGTTTGCGTCAATGATCTCCAGGCATCGCATGGCCCATGGCACGGGCACGGTCTGATAGGCGATGGAGTGCGTGTCCCAGGCGCCCTCGGGAGTGGTGCGCCCGGCCAGGTGCTTGCGCATGTCGTCGAGGCCAGTTTCAAACCATAGACCCGCTTCCGAGAACTCGGGGAATAGGACGGCGGCCGCCACGAGCCCCGGGTAGGAGACGCCATCGTACTCCATCAGTTCGCGAGAGCAGGTGATGAAGAGCTTCCAGAACGCCATGTGGTGCGCGGGAGTGAGCGATGGGGAACTGCGCAGAACCTCGTAGGCGGCGATGCAGTTGCAGAGTCGATTGCGCACCTCCATGCCGCTGTTCACCAGCTTGCCCTGACGCACGTATCCGAAACCGCGATGGACTTGCTGCGTCCAGCTTAGCACCATGTCCGCGGCTTCCCGCGCATACGCTTCCTCCCTCGTCCCCGTGTAGACACCCGCAAGCTGGGAGACGACGTTGAGCTGATTGAGATAGAGAATCCAGCTCAGGGATTTGCTGGGGTTCTCGAGCCAGTGGATCTCGGGGCCGAGATCAAAGGTCTCCTTCTTGCCCGCGTCGTTGTTACTCAGGGTGAAGACATGCTTCATCCAGCTTGAGTCGGCGGTGTTGCGGTAGGACTTGCCACCTTTCAGGATGAGTGTGGAATTGCCCTTGGAGAGACCAGGGAACGTGGCGGCTGGGAGGAATGGAGTGGTTCGGGTGGCGAAGTGCTTGACGAGCAGGCGCTGCGCGGCCTCGAGCTTGCCTGCGTCAAGAGCCTGCCGGTAGGCTTCGAAGCCGGGGCGTTTCGCATC
>JAGLDW010001078.1 GCA_023145395.1 Lentisphaeria bacterium
GGCGAACGGCCCGTGAGCCGCGTATTGCGAACCCCGCGAAGTAGGAAACAGATGAAAACAGCCACGACATTCTCTCGCACCGCTATCCTACCCCTGACATTCGCCGCCCTGCTGTGCACACTGCCGACATTGGCGCAGGACCAGGACGGAGACACGATCTCCGACGCCATTGAGCAGCAGCTGGGTAGCTTGCCCGCCGTGCCTCAGAAGCTGACCCCAATCGTCTCGAGTCCGGATCGGGGCGACGACGAAACTGCGGCGCGCCTCAACGCCCCCGACATTCGCCGCCTTGAAGGGTGCCATGTGGGTCGGGAGCGCTTGCTTCTCAAGTGCACTTTCGCCCGCAAACCGGACTTTGTCGGCGCTACTTTCATTCTGTATTTGGATCTGGACAACAATCGCGAGACCGGACGGGCAGACCGCTACCATGGAGGGACTGATGTCATGCTGGGCCTTTCCGGGAACCAGATATCCGTCCGTTCGTTCTCGCCAAGCTACCAGGGAAACACCAAGATCCTGGCAGCCGTGGAGGACAAGGTGTTGTGGATCTGCATGGAAACGCCCTTGCGCCTCCAGGATGGCTTGGTTGAGTTTGGAGTCCACCTACTGTCGCAGCGCAAGGGGGAAAAGGGCGACAGCACCTCCCACACAATCGCCAAGCTACCCGCTTTCCCGAACCGCAAGGTTCCAGGCTTGAAAATGCGGAGCAGTTCCAGCCTGAGGCCACTCTCCGACTACCGCTGGTTCAACAAGCGAGTCAAGCTCGAGAAACTCTCCGACAAGGGGCTCAGGCACGAACAAGTGGCGCCCAAGACACCCATGACGTTTGGCCGTGCTCGGCCTCCCCTCCCCTTTTCTGCTGCGCGCAAACCAGGGCACAGCGGGCGCGTGACGCGTCGGCGGATCCCAATCAACCTGCTCGAAGAGGCTGGCGAAGCGCGGTCCCCCGCATTCATCAAGTTTGGATTTCCCTTTCCCTCCGGCGCTGTGTTCGATCTCCGCACTATCCGCGTGCTCAATCCGGCCGGGACCGAAGTGCCGTCGCAGCGCACCGTGACCTCCTTCTGGCCGGACAACAGCCTAAAATGGGTCCTGATCGATTTTGCGACAGCTCTGGCTGCGCGGGAGGAGCGCTCATTCGAGGTCGAATTCGGTTCGGAGGTGGAGGCATCCGCTCCGGCTTCCAAACTGCATGTGAAAACGGACGAGGAACAGATCACAGTGATCACCGGCCCCCTCAAGGCCGTGATCGGGAAGAAACGCTTCAACATCCTTCGAGGCGTCTGGCTCGACCGTGATGGCGACGGGCGCTTCAGCGCTACAGAGCGCGTTGCGAACTCCGCAACGGGTGGCATCCGCTTGAAGGACGAACTTGGCAGGGTGTTCACTGCGGCCAACGTCGCCCCCGAGAGCGTGACGATCGAGGAACAGGGACCGGTCCGAGTCGTCGTGCGTGCGGAGGGCGACTATGCGGATGCCGACGGCAATCGGTACATGCACTACGTCTCGCGCCTGACGTTCCGGGCTGGATCCCCCTGCGTCACCGTGGCCCACACGCACATCAACACGTATCTCGACACCGAGTTCACGGATGTGACCTCGCTGGAACTTCCCTTCGAATGGTCCGAAGGGCTCTCGCAAGCCACATTTCACGTGAGCGGAGCCTCCGCACCGCGTTCCTGGGATCTGCAGAATCAGTCTTCCCCCCGCCTGTTCCAATTGGATGACCTCCGGTACTCCCTCCAACCCGAGGGAGGCACGCAGGAAGGACACTGCCCCGGCACGGCGACATTTTCGGGGGTATCCCGTGGTGCGAGCCTCGTGGTTCACGAGTTTCGTGAACGCTGGCCCAAGGCGCTGACCGCCGCTCCGGACGGATTCACAGTCGAACTGCTGCCCGAGCAACCGGGACCGGACTTCGGCAAGGATCTGCCGCACTACCTGCGGTTCCCGTTCGTCGAGGGAAAGTATCGATTCAAGTGGGGCATGTCTTTCACCGAACGCATCACCCTGGATTTCAGCGGCAAGACGCCAGTCGCCTCTCTGCGGGCCGAGGCAAATCAGATGGTCGTCGCGGTCCTTCCCGCTGCCTGGCACGCCGAAACCAAGGCGCTGGCGCCCCTCGCCATTCCACAAGCCAACCAATTCGCCCAGTGGGACAGCTTCATCGCCAAGAGTTTTGCCGCCCACATGGCCCGCAAGGAGCGCAACCGGGAATACGGATATCTCAACTACGGCGACTGGTACGGCGAACGCGGACGCAACTGGGGCAACAACGAATACGATCTCGCCCACGGCCTCTTCATGCAATTCGCCCGCACCGGAGAACGCGCCTACTACCGCTGGGCGCTGACTGCGGCTCGCCACCAAGCCGACGTGGACTGCGTACACGCCTATCCCGATCGCTTCTACGTAGGTGCCAACCACCAGCACTCGATCGGGCATACGGGCACGTGGTCACAGGTGCCGGCACGGGCCACATGGTCGCATCGCTACGACGCCCACACCGCTGCCATGAATGGGCACACCTGGGCAGAGGGCATGATTGACGCCTGGAGCCTCGCGGGGGAGCCACGGGTCATGGAGGCGGCGCTGGGACTGGGCGAGCACATCACCTGGGCCATGTCGAAGAGCTTCACCAAACTGGGTACGCACGAACGTTCCGCAGGCTGGTCCCTCAGCGCCATTCTGGCCATCTACCGCGCCACCGGCGACCCCCTCTACCTCGAGGCAGCCGACCACATTGCCGAAGTGGCGCTGCAGGGACAGAAGTTCGACGATGGCGGTGCCTGGCCCCACCCTCTGCCACGCGACCATGCAGGAGGACACCGGGGTGCTCGAGGAAACAACCTGTTCCTGATTGGCATTCTTCTGTCCGGGCTCGAGGAATACCATGCTGTCACTGGCAGGCAGAACGTGCGCGAATCCATCATCGCCGGCACCCGCTGGGTCATCAAGTCCTGGGACGAGAGAGCTGCTGGCTGGCCCTATTCGGCAGCCACCACCGGGGAGCCCTTCTACCCCGCCAAGATCAGCCTTAATCCCCTCGTCGTCAAGGCGGTGGCCTACACCGGACATCTCACGGGCGAAGAGAAATTCATCCACATCACGGAAACCGCGATGGACGCGGTGGTGCAGGACGGACCGCAGTCCTTCGGAAAGTCGCTGGCTCAGAAAATGGTGTTCTCCTCCACCGCTCTGGCGCTTCTGCAGAAATGGTACACGGAACATGGTCAGGACGAGGGACTAGCCGTGATGGACGGGACAAATTCGGAAAAACGCCTTCTGCGCATCATGGACTCCGATCAGTTCCAGGTGCGCGCGCCAGACGAGAAACTCTTTTTGGTACGCCGCACGGGCGACGCTGCCAAACTCACAATGCTGCGCCGTCCGCATGGTGCCAAGTCCAAAGACTGGCCCACCGGAACGCTTGAAGTCCGCAATGCGGATGCCGCCGTCCTAGTCCGCGACGAGTTCAGCACCGACGGCAAGCACGAGTTCCGCAGCGATCTTCCGCCAGGAAAACCGGAGGATATTTTCAGAGTCGTGATCCGCGACGATCAACGCTCCGTGTGGAACGTCGCCGGGGAGAATGTCTCGGTCATGGCCCAGACATCTGCCGATTTCAGAATTGGAGGCGTCGGGCGAGCGCGCTTTCACTTCTTCGTCCCCAGGGGAACGAAGACATTCCAGATCCGCCTGCTAGGTGTCCACGGGGGCGTCTATGGAGGTGCGGTGCTATCGCCAGAGGGAGAAGTAGTGGAGTCACACGAAGGGGAGAACCCTGGGCAAGTCCAGCTTCCCTGGGCGAGAAAGACACCCGGCACAGCTCCATCCAAGCATCCCGAACGGGGCGAACTGCGCATTCATCCAACGCCCGAACAGACTGGAAAAGTCTGGGCTGTGGTCCTTTGGGCCGCAGGCGACATCGGCTGCGAACTACTGGGGATCCCTCCCTATCTGGCTCTGCACCGCGACGACTGCTTCGAGTTGGACTAGTCCTAGTCTGGGACCTACACAGACGAACTGGATGTCGGACCGTCTCTTTCGGTTCACGATGTCGGCGACGATTACGGTTGACGATTCAGGAAGCCGACTCCCAATCGTGTTCCGTAATCGTCGCCGT
>JAGLDW010001079.1 GCA_023145395.1 Lentisphaeria bacterium
CCCACCACCACCCGATCCGGTTTCAAAAAATCGTCGACGGCCGCGCCTTCTTTGAGGAACTCCGGATTGCTGACGATGAACGCCGGATGGGACCCTTCAGCCTGCATGATGGCGCGGACCTTGTCGGCGGTGCCCACGGGCACCGTGCTTTTCAACACGACCACCAAGGGCTCCACCATGGCTCGTGCCACGGAGCTTGCCACCTGCAGCACATATTTCAAATCGGCCGAGCCATCGTGACTCTGGGGCGTGCCCACGGCGATGAAAACCACCTTTGCCTTGGGGAGTGAAGCGTCCAGGTCTTGGGTAAAACTCAACCTGCCTTCCCGAATATTGCGTTCCAGCAGATCACCCAGGCCAGGCTCATAAAAGGGCACCTCGCCGCGGCGCAGGGTCTCGATCTTCTGCAAATCCACGTCCACCAGGATCACTTCATGACCAGTTTCGGCAAAACAAGTACCCGCCACCAAGCCAACATAACCCGCGCCTGCCACCACGATCCGCATTCCTGCCTCCACCTTGGAACCTAAATTTCACTTATCGATGAGTCTATGACCCACCCCGAGGGCTGTCAAAGCCTTTACCCCAGATGGCCCCCACCTTGTCAATTTGGCGTAAATATGAGATAAATAGGGACTAATTGAACCACAAGGAGTGCGCCATGAAGCATATCGGACCCCTTTTCGGCCTGGCTCTCGCCCTGTCGGTGCTGGCCTTGTTTTCGGGCTGTAGTGCTTCGACGGACAGTCAATATGATTGCGTACTGGACACCGACTGCGAAGACAACCTGCTCTGCCGCAACGGGCGCTGCGTCAACCCGAATGATCCCTGCTTAGAGGTGATTTGCGATCCTGGCTACCGCTGCCAGGACGGCGATTGCGTGCCGGTGGATCCTTGCGCCGACCTGACTTGCGATACGCCCCCCGGTGACGCGGCATGCTACGACATGCCAGGCACATGCGCGGCCGGCGTTTGCAGCTATGCCATGCACGCAAACGACAGCCCCTGCACGGACAATGATCTATGCACCTCCGGCGATGCCTGCCGGGAGGGCCTTTGCCTGGGCCAGGTCATGGTCTGCGATCAGCCCCCGAGCAATGACTGTGTTGACGCGAACACGCTTCGTTCTTACACGGGCATCGGCCGATGCGCGGAAGGAGCTTGCGCTTACGACTATTCGGACATCAACTGCAGCCAGGGATGTGTCGATGGCGGCTGTCAGGGCGATCCCTGCGCCGGCATGATCTGCAACACCCCGCCGGAGCCTTCTGCCTGCTACCAGTCCGACGGCACCTGCGTCTCCGGCGGCTGTCAATACGACTACAACGACGGTGCCGGATGCGACGACGGCGATCCCTGTCGGGTGCAGGACACTTGCAGCCTGGGCACTTGCCGGGGCATCCCCATGGATTGCTCGAGCCCGCTCGACAATTACTGCGACGGCGACTCGGCGGTCATCTATTCGGCCACCGGCACTTGCGCTGACGGAGACTGTAGTTACTCATCCCAAACCGTGTTCTGCAACGAAGGGTGTACCGACGGTGCCTGCAACGGCGAACCCTGCACCGGGATTGTCTGCGACGAACTGCCCAACACCGAATGCTATCAGGCGGGCAGCGGTAGCTGCGTGGCCGAGCCCACGGTCCACTGTGAATACACGCCCGTCACCAACAACACCGGCTGCAACGACAGCGATCTGTGCACGGATGGCGATGTCTGCACCGAAGGCAGCTGCGCCGGCACGCAGAAAACCTGCAACACGCCGCCTTCGAACACCTGCCTGGATCCAGACACCCTGACCACCTACCAAACCAACGGTTCTTGCACCGCCGGCAGCTGCAACTATCCCTCCGGCACCGTGGGCTGTGATTTTGGTTGCTCCAACGGGGCTTGCGTAGGCGATCCCTGCGGAGACGTCACCTGTGACGACCCGCCTCCATCGGAATGCGCCACATCCAACACCAGGCAATTTTGGATCTCACCCGGCCTCTGCACCAACGGCACCTGCGATTACACGACCGACTTTGAAGATTGTGCCTACGGCTGCCTCAACGGAGCCTGTAGCGGAGATCCCTGCGACGGCATCACCTGCAACGATCCGCCAAACGACTATTGCAGCGGCGAAGATCTGATGCAGTATCCGGCCTTGGGCTCATGTAGCGGAGGCAATTGCACCTACACCCCAAGTTCAGTCAACTGCCCCTACGGCTGCACCAGCGGGGCCTGCGACGGCTGCACGCCCGACTGCGCGGGACTTTGCGGCGGAGCCGACAACGGCTGCGGCGGAAGCTGCACGGCGAGCTGCCCCGGGGGTCAGTATTGCAACAACCAATCCTGCGCGGCCTGCACCGTGCCGAGCGCCTGCGGTGACAACTGCGAAAACTGCGCCGGCAACACCGACGGCCACGACTGCGTCAACCTGTCGCCGGACTACCTTTGCGGCTGCAATG
>JAGLDW010000108.1 GCA_023145395.1 Lentisphaeria bacterium
TTTCAGGTGGGGTCGAGGCAGGAACGAATGATCAAGCCCGGTTCTGGTCAGTGTCTGCGAGAGAGTGCACATCTCCTTGTGAAAAGACTTCCCCGAGATCAGCACCAGTCTATGCGTTTTTGGCATTGCTGCCTGGAACTCTGGCACTGTATGAATGGGTAGGTCTTCATGCCATGAGGTGTCATCCGGGTAGAACTGATCGATGCTCCAACGGTGTCGGTCTTCGCTCGCCACAGGTGCGTCAAAGATGATTGTGCCCGAGACACGATCCGGAATGGCTCGGGCGATATTCCATGCGCCAAGACCTGACTTGCTGAAGCCCACGAGAATGACCGGCCCAACGTCGAGGGAAAGGATCTGTGCAATGGCTTCCCGGCGAATTGTCTCGTTGTACCAGACCATGGTCGGGTAACGGATCTGGTGGATCGAGGCGGCAGGATAGGCAGCGATCTGCTCCGGCGCCACGCCATACCTCTTGTCGCCTGGCTCAGTGGCCGGCAGAAGCACAAGATTCACCATTTTGTCTTTTCCTCCCAGCCCTCTCAGTGGTTCTGTGCCTTCGTGTGAGTCACCTTCTCTATGCGGACATCATCAAACCAGACCGTGCCGCTGGCGCCCTGCAGGCCAAACCGGATGTAGTCCGGAGGCACTTTGGTCGCGCCCTTGAGTGGCGGCATGGAGGTGAACTCGAAGGCCTGCTTCTTCCAGCCGAACGTTCCGGTGTACTGCTTTCTCGGCGGGAAAAAGACGTTGCGGTGTGACCAGACATTTGCGAAGGCACCGTAGAGTTTCTGGCCGCCACCTGGCAGCTGCTTGATGTCCTCCCCCTTGACGAAGAAACTCAGCCGGTACTTTTCCCCTGTCTCGAGTTGCCCACCTGTGTGGGGCAGGCCAGCCTGGGTGATGATCACTCGCCGCTGTGTGTCGTTCCTGATGCATATGCTGTGCCTGCCCTCACGGTAGGTCGTTGCGTCGAGGATAGCGCCTGCGGTGCTCCCGGCGGGGATATCCCTGGGGAAATGCCAGTCCGTCACCTTCCCATTCCCACTGAGGATTTCAAAACTGCCGTTGCGGATGATGCTCCCACTTGGATCAGTCAGCGTGTCAACGAATCGCAGACTGCCGAAATGGCTGAGGTCATGGTAGTTGCCGGTGAGGAAGGGACTCCAGCTCATGAACTGGTTGTCGGCTTTGTCGCCCGTCGCGATGTTTCGGCTGCGGTTCATGTTGCCAGCCCAAGCTGTCCCAGACCGCAGCGGCACAGTGCTGACGGACTGTAGCGGAATCGCCATCTCGGCCACCCAGCGGTCCTCAAGAACGCGTGTTCGCGCCGTGGCCTCGCTCTGCCAGGAGAGGTCGATATCCTCCTTGGCCAACTTGGCGCCGCGGCGACTGATCTTGCTGTCTGTCACATGCCCTCCGGCATTGACGATTAGGTGGTAATAGTTTGCACGGTCGTTCGACGGGTTCAGGAAGAATTCGATGGAGGCATCCCGCCACATACTAAGCTCATCGTCGGCCGTCGCGTTGAGAATCAGGCCCTGCGGACGCGGCTCCGCACAGTCATAGCCCAGGTAGAGCGTATCGGCATCCCACACCGCCCGAACGGCCGTAAGGACGCGCGGGTCGCTGCCATCGGTGGGGACGAGGTAGACGGGTTTGGCTGTGCCCCACGCCGGCTCGTTCAGCGTGCCATCTACCACAATGCGCTGCCCTTCAGGTAGTTTCGCGACCTCATGAACGAGGTCGCGAGCAGTGCCCACACGCTCGAAGTAGGCTGCCCGCTGACGCCCGATCTCGCCAAGGAACTTGTCGCGATAGAATGCCACACGCATCTGCGCCGTTTTGTCGTCCTCCACAAGTCGCTGGGCATCCTCGAAAATCTGGAGAAGCTCCGCCATGACGGGCTTCGTGTAGATCTTGTTCCAGATTTCGTCGTCCGTCTTCGGCACTGGCATGGGGCCGAGAGCCGTATCGCGCGTTTCGCCAAGGGCCTGAGTGACCCAGAGGTCCTCGATCCGATCGAAAAAGTTGGCCATTGTTCCAGCCGCCGGGCCGAAGAGCTTCTCGTTGTGATCCCGCATGAGGGCATCGACGTCGGTACGCGTGTTCCAGGCAACTTTGTAGAACGCATAGTTGTTCAGGTAGTTGAAGAGCAGGTAGTAGTTGGCGCCTTGCGAGCGAGCGCCGCGGATGTGCGGTGCAAGACGCCTGTAGTAGTTGGCGATCAGATGCATACTGAGTGGCGGCACACCCTTGGGCGTATTGTTGTTGTAGTTGTGCATGTAGTTCCACAGCCAGACCTTGCCGGTCTTGATCTTGCGGTTCCAGGCTTGGATCAGTTCGTCGTTTCGGCGACGCAGTTCGGGAATGGGGTCGTTCCAGGGCCCGCGGATGCAGACTTGCACGAGCACGTTGTCGGGAATCTCCACGTCGTCGCTGGGTACGTCCCGGTAGCAGCCGTAGGCGAAGCAGGTCACGTAGCCTGGAACCCCATTCTTCTTCAGGCGATTGGCTATCTTGCCCACATAGCCCCAGATAAGATCCGACTGACGGCCCTGCTCCCAATAGGGCCAGCTGTGAGGCGAGTGATCCCAGTTGCTCTCGCTAAGTCCGTCCTGGGGACAGAGATCGAAGTAGCCGGGGTGGTGACTCGACGGATCGTATCCCACGCGCTTCTTCGCCAGGATTCCCCGGCTTGCCGCCGGCTTGCCGGTCAGATAGGCTTCCGCATCCAGGTACACTTCGTTCAGGAAATCTTCGTTCAAATAGTCGAGGTGTCCCCGGTGCCCGTGAATATTCGGATCGTTGTCGCGCTTGCCGTTGGCGAGGACGGCAAAGTACTCGGGATTGCTTTCCCCAAAGCGCTGCAGATAGCCGCGTCGGGTCAGGCCGTGACAGCAGGGGATGTAGTGTGTGCTGTAGCGCCACCGCAGGTTCATCAGAGTCCAGACCCAGCGGTCATCGCGCAGGTATGTGTCGTCGGGGAGCTGGGTGTCGCTGCTGAACCGGAGGGCGCGTTGGTCGAAATCGGGGGCCTCGTGGATGTCCATGGAGGGAACGCGCAGGCTGGATTGCCGCGGGGTGATGGTTCCCACTTCGCCGGGGAAGAAGAAACGTACGCCTGCGAAGCGTTCGAGGAAGTCGTAGACCCCGAACAACGTGCCACGTTCGTAGAGGATCCCCCATAGATAGGATCCGCGCTTGGGGTCTTTCTCCTTGTCGTCGCGACCGGCGATGAAGATGCTGTTCCCGACGCTCCGGATCACGAAGGCATCCCGGGGCAGCGTGGTCACGTCAATGCCCTTTGCGGCCGCAGTCGCGGTTGCCCCGAGGTGTATGGCGGCTCCGGTGCCTTCGGCCTTCGAAACAATCGGCAACTTCGCTCCTGTGCACTCCAGCAGAAACGATTGCATCTCCTTGGCCGCAAAAGCCGCCACGAGCCCGGCATCGGGTGCGACCACGATCTTCGCCTGTGGCTCGCCGTTGACGACAAGTGTAATCTGCCTCGCCGGGTCGAGTGTGCATCGGTGGTTGGCGGCGTAGGGATCAGCCGCTGCCAAAACGCTGCAGGCAGAGACGACGAGAATTCCCAGCACACGTGCAAAACGACTGCATTTCATCATCTGGTCTCCTGGGTTGTCTTTTCCCATGCTAGTGGTCCACGCGAACCAGTGCTCCGCGTCTAGGAGGCACGGTGATGGTCGCTGTGCCCTCGGCCGTGACCAAGCGGTCTGCGAGCCAGGCTGGGGTGAAGATACACTCTGTGTCCGTTTTTTCTGTCTTCAGAGTGCCCGTCTGCTCCTCGGTGGTGAAGTTCGCCACGACCAC
>JAGLDW010001080.1 GCA_023145395.1 Lentisphaeria bacterium
GTCCTTCGTGCCTTCGTGGTGAATCCCTCTCATAAAGGAGATATAGCATGTACGATTTAGCAATCATTGGTGCGGGACCGGGCGGCTACGAGGCGGCGGCCTATGCCGCGAAGCTCGGCAAGAAAGTAGTCCTCTTCGAGAAGAACGAAGTTGGCGGCACGTGCCTGAATGTGGGTTGCATACCCACCAAGACACTACTGCGTTCCGCCAAGAGTTTGGCGGAGTGCAAGGATGCCGCCAAGTACGGCGTCACCGTTGCGGCACCGACGCTTGACATGAAAGCGGTGCAGGAGCGCAAGCAGCAGGTCGTGAGCACCCTTGTCAAAGGTGTGCGCTCCATGCTCAAGAACGCAGGCGTGGAGATGGTCTTTGCAGAGGCGAGGATCTCCGGGCGCGGCAAAGTGCTCGCCGATGGAGTGGAGTACGAGGCCACCCATATACTCATCGCCACCGGAAGCGTGCCCATGGCGCCGCCCATCCCCGGACTTGCGGACTCCGCACAGGTCGTCGATTCCACCGGCATCCTCGAGATCGAGGACATTCCGGAAAGTCTTGTGATCATTGGCGGTGGCGTGATCGGACTCGAGTTCGCCTGCTTCTTCGCGGAACTCGGCACCAAAATCGAACTTGTCGAAATGCTCGACCGAATCGCACCCACCGTCGATTCCGAAATCGCCAAGAAACTGCAGAGCGGGCTCAAGCGCAAGGGCGTCAAGTTCAACCTCGGCTGCCGAGTGACTGGGGTCGATGGCGACACGGTCCATTTCACGGACAAGAAGGGCGAGGAGAAAAACGTCTCCGCCGACCGCATTCTCAACGCCGCCGGACGCAAGTTGGTGCTCGAGGGCGTGGGACTCGAAGAAGCCGGCGTTGATTTCGACCGCACCGGCGTCAAGACCGACGAGTTTGGCAAAACCAATATCCCCGGTGTCTGGGCCTGCGGCGACGTGACTGGACGCCTGCTTCTAGCGCACTCCGCGACCCGCGAGGGCATCGTGGCGGTCAACAACATGTTTGGCAAGACCGACCGCATGCGCTTCGGGGCGATTCCCAGCGTCATCTACACGCATCCCGAAGTCGCCCAGGTCGGCGCGACCGAGGACGAGTTGAAAGAACAGGGCATCGCCTACCGAAAGGCTGTCATGCCCATGGCCATCGCCGGACGCTTCCTGGTCGAGAACGCAGGCAAGAGCGGCACGGTGAAAGCGTTGGTCAGCGAGGAGTTCGGCCAGATTCTCGGCGTCCACATGATCGGGGGCGAGTGCGGGGAGTTCATCGCCGCCGCCGCCGCCATGGTAGAAATGGAACTCTGCGTGGAGGACGTCCGCGAGATCGTCTTCCCCCACCCCACCGTCAGCGAAGCGCTCAAGGAAACCATTCTGCATATTTAGAATCTATGATTTCAGTCTGAAATCATAGATTCTAAATAATAAATTCTAAATCTGAAATCTAAAATCTAAAATCT
>JAGLDW010001081.1 GCA_023145395.1 Lentisphaeria bacterium
AATCTGAAATGAGGTAATGCCATGACTAAGAAACTCGAGATTCGTCCAGAGGAACTGTTCGCCCCGGGAATGATCGATTTCACGCCCATTCCCGTCTGCCAGTATGCCAAGTCGCTCGAGGAGGAGAAGGGGATCTATTCCCTCGACGACTTCAAGGCCATCTATCATGACATGGTGGTACTGCGCACATTCGAGACCATCATCGACCAGATCAAAAAACTAGGCGAGTACCAGGGCGTGTCCTACAATCACGCTGGGCCGGCCCATCTCTCCATCGGCCAGGAATCCGCCGCCGTCGGGCAGGCTTTCGCCCTCGACATCGACGACTCCATCTTCGGTAGCCATCGAAGCCATAGCGAGATTCTTGCAAAAGGCCTCAGCGCCATCCGCCAGATCGAAGACGACAGGCTGATGGACATCATGCAGACGTTCTTCGACGGTTCCACACTCGCCGTGGTCGAGAAGGGACATGACGGCGACGTGAAATCGCTCGCCAGGAAATTCCTTGTCTATGGCGCCTACGCGGAGATCTTCGCCCGCGTCACCGGCTTCAACAAGGGCTGGGGCGGGTCCATGCACGCCTTCTTCATCCCCTTCGGCATTTTCCCGAACAACGCCATTGTCGGCGGCTCCGGATCGATTGCCCCCGGCGGCGCATTGTACAAACGCGTCAACCGCAAGCCCGGAATCGTCGTCTGCAACATCGGCGACGCCTCCTTCGCCTGCGGACCCGTCTGGGAGGGCATCTCCTTCTCCGCCATGGACCAGTACCGGGAACTGTGGGACGAGGCGCTGGGAGGCGGACTGCCCATCCTCTTCAACTGCTTCGACAATCAGTACGGAATGGGTGGCCAGACCAACGGCGAAACCATGGGCTACAAGCTCCTCGCCCGCATCGGCGCAGGCGTCAACCCCGACCAGATGCACGCTGAGCGCATCAACGGATACAATCCGCTCGCCGTCATCGACGCCGTCCAGCGCAAGAAGAACATTCTCCTCGGCGGACGTGGGCCCGTGCTGCTCGACACCGTCACCTATCGCGTCGCGGGACACAGTCCCTCCGACATCTCCAGCTACCGCAGCCCGGAGGAGATCGCGCGCTTCGAGGAAGCCGACGCCATCCCCAACTACCGCAAGCGCCTGGTCGATGGAGGCGTGGTCGCCGACGGGGAGATGGAGACACTCAAGGCCGAGACCGAGGCCTTTGTCTTCGATATGTTCAAGC
>JAGLDW010001082.1 GCA_023145395.1 Lentisphaeria bacterium
AAGTTATTTTCGCGCGCACCCTTAGACAACGGGAAACGAGACAAGTGAGAGCAAAAACAATCTTCTTGTTGTGCGTGCCGCTTCTGACTGTCGTTGGTCTGTCATCCTCGGCGCTGGCGCAGAATGACACTGTGCCTGGGCAACCTTGGTGGGATTGTTTCCCACGCATCCTGCAGACTGGCGATGCGGACTCCGCAACCAAAGCCAACGCCTCCGTCGTGCTATGCGGCGCCGCCGATGACCCGACCTGGGGACTGTTTGGCCAGCGCCTGCGAATGGTGACTCGTGGCGAGAGGATCCAGGAGATTCAGGCTGATGGCATGAAGGCGCTCTCCTGGTTTGAGGCCTTTGGCACGGCGGGGAACTGCTTTGTGGTGGAACTGCGCAAGCAGGAGGATGGCACCTGGATCAAGTATGCAAGCGCTCCCTCCGTGACGAAGGTCTTTCTGAATCACTGGGGCTGGCAGCACTACAAGGGGAACGGGACCGTGCGCTGGGTTGGGGTGCACAACTACTTTGACAACGAAGATTTCGCCAGGCCCTACACGCGGACGCATCCGCGCTATGGATGCCCCCCGATGAGCTATCCAGGCGGCAGAATCGCCACAGGCTACGAGGGTGCCAAAACAGACCCAAGAAACAGCCGCGTCTACGATGCTGGGTGTGCCAAAAATGTCTTCGGGAAGGTCCCGTTCACCTATGGATTCAACGCTCTTGTAAACACTGTCGATGAGGCAACCGGCAAGCGGCAGGGACCGATTGCCGGACTCTTGAAGGTGGGGGACAAATACACTGGCAATGTGTCGCCAGGCAAGGATGCGGCCTGTCCCCTGTGGATCGACTACGCGCGGGCATCTGTCAGGCAGGCGCTGGATGCGGGGATCGACGGCCTTTGGTGTGACAACTTCTCCGCCTGGGATGATTTCAGCTCCCGCCCGATTTCGCGGGCTTTCGGGGAGTGGTCGGTGGCAACCTTCCGAGACTATCTAAACAACCACTTCACCACTCGGCAACTGGCAGTCATGGGCATCGGCCATGCTGAGGATTTCGATGTCAGGGTGTATTTGCGCAGAAAATGCCGTCAGTGGGGTGGCAAGGCGACGGCGGTCGACGCCAACATGCCACAGGATCCTTTTGACAGCACAAGAGTGCCCCTTCGCGATCGGTCTTGGCGGGATTCCCGCTGGCTCGACGATCCGGTCTGGAGAGCCTATCTGATCCACAAACGCCAGCAAGGAACCAAGGCTCTCACCGCCTACTATCGGGCAATCAAGGAGGAGGCCGCAGCCGCTGGGAAACCGGATTTTCTGGTCTCTGGCAACGACATTCCCGCCATCAGCTTGGGCTGGGCAAGGGGCAATCTCGACATGGTCAGCACGGAGTTGTCCTGGGGGTGGGGGCTCGCCTCAGGCAAGCGTGGCTTCATGCCGCCGCCCCGAGGCAGCTACGCGCCGCTCTACAAGCTTGCCAGAGAACATGCCAAGAGCCGTTTTGTGAATGTGTGGATGTACGTCCCCAAGGCGCAATGGCACAAGCCTGGCATCACCGACGTGCTCTACTATCAGGCACTGGCCAATCACACCATGCCCATGCCGCATGTGGGCAGTCGGAGAACAGTGGGCTCGGAGGAAAGCGCGGCCTCGTTTCATGGGTTCGTCCGCCGTGTCGCAGCGGATTTTGGGGAACGTCAGCCAGTGGTGGATGTGGGACTCTACTTCTCCACCTCATCCCAGCTCATGTCCTACACGCCCGGCGGACAATTGGACCACGACCGTCAGCGGCACGTGTTCGCGCATTGGGGATGGGGTACCGCTCTCGGCCGACTGCAACTGCAATATCGTGCCCTGCCAGAATGGAAACTGACACCCGAGGAACTCCGCCACCTCAAAGTACTCATCATCCCCAACTCAATCGTCTTTCCCCCCGAGGATGTGCCCACCTTGCAGGAATGGGTCAAAGGCGGTGGCAAACTCATCGTCACAGGCAGAAGTGGCTTGCGGGGTGGCGAGAAGCAGAACTTCGCGCGTCTGTCCCCTCCGTCATTGGCTGGGTTGACAGAGGCAGATCACCGCAACCCGGGCGGCACCGAAGTCCTGCGGCATCTGGGACGGGGAAGCGTGCTCTACAGCTCCCTCCCGATCGGTTTCGATTTCTTCAGAGCAGACGCTGAACGTGCGGAAATGCTCGCGGCTTTCCGGCGTGCGATATCCGCAGTCACCGACGGCAAAGGGAACTTCGTGCTGAGGGAGACGGACGCAGTTCCGCCGACGTTGGGACTGGTCACCTACAGCGATGAGCAGACAGGACGTTTTTTCATCGATGTGAACAACACGGATGTCGATCTGAAAACCGATACGATTGCGCCAGCGGCGGGATTCCGCTTCGTCGTACGGTTGCCAAAGTTCCTGGTTGGACGAGAAGTGAGTGCCCGGGTGCTTGCCCCCGGGGCACCTCTGGAAGTCAATGTGGACAGACTGGATGACGGCACGCTTGCCATCCGCCTGCCTTCCATCAAGACGTACGCCTGTGTGATCCTCGAGTAAGGGTGCGCACGAAAATAACTTCATCCCGCAGTGCGGGATAGAGTTATTTCCGTGCGCACCCTAAGGAGACTGCTCCATGCCTGCCTTGTGTTTTTCCACAGTGGATACGAACTCTCCACGACTGGTCGATTGCC
>JAGLDW010001083.1 GCA_023145395.1 Lentisphaeria bacterium
ACCAAGGTCATCTCGGAAGGGCGAAGAAGCCAGGATCTGCGCAGGCGGAAAAGGATCGGATTGAGAACAATCATCGTCAGGAACAGCAGTCCAATCACGATGATCGGGAGCAGATGCCCACTGGTGAAACTCTCGAAACCGAACACCTGATCGTTGATATAGCCGAATCCAGCGATGAACATCGCCCCGACAAACCCGATGATGAACGCACGAAATGTCATGAAAGAACCCTATTCGCCTGTTGACCGCGGAGATACAAAGGTGTGGATGGATCCGCTGTCCGTACTGACGAAAAGGCGTCCGCCCGCAGCCGCGAGCCCGCAGGCCTTGCCATCCACTTCCGCTGTCCACTTTTTGTCGCCACTTTTTCGGTCAAAGGCTGTCACTTTGCCATCTCCTCCGGCGAAAACCAGTTTGGCGGTCACTATCAGGTCCTGCGCGCAGTCCGTGCGCACCCGCCATAGTTCGCAGTCCGCCACCTGTTTTCTCAACGCTGTCTGGCGCTTGCGGAGTTCGCTGATTTCTGCGCGCAATTTGGCGACGACCTCCTTCTTTCCCTTTTTGCGGAGTTTCTTGAGTTTGGCTTCCGCGCTGCGCAGCTTGGCGCTCGCCGGCCCGTGTGCCCGGCTCAGCGGTAGAGATCGTTCCCAGTCGAGAGCCCGCAGCTTGCCGTCCCCAAGCAAGTACACCATGCTGCCCGCGATGGCAAGGCGTCGTGCCTTGGGAAAACGGAGCAGACGCTGGCGGGTCTTGGCATCGAACTCGCGAAGTTCGCCGTCCGAACCATGATTCTGACCGCGCCCGTGAATGAAAATCCCTTCCGGCGTGACCAGTCCCCAGACACCGCCGTTCCCCCTTTTCCCGAACGTGCCGAGAGATTTTCCCGTGCGGAGTTCGCAGACTGTGGGTTGCTGGCGCCCCTGGGAGATGAGAAGCCTGTCCTTGGAGGCTGTGAGCGGTCCCTGCATGGTGAAGGCGGTGTGTTTCACCAGAAATCCGCCTGCTGCATCCGTGCGTCCGGTGTCCAGGTCGAAGGCGCAGAGGAAGGATATCTCCCACGGTAGAAGAGACATGCCGCAGTAGGCGAGCCCGTTTTGCACCAGCACACCCGTTCGACAGGGCCAGGTCGAGATCATTTTGCCGTTGAAAACCAGCCATTTCTCCTTTTCCGCGGGGGACTGGGACCAATGCTCCCTCCCCGTGGCTGCGTCCAGGCAATACGCTTTGCCATCGTCCGAACCCACATAGATCCTTTTGTCATGCCAAGTGGGCGCCACGCGGACTGGTCCGCCCGTGGTCGTGGTCCAGACTGGGGTCCCTGTGGCCGCATCCAGGCAGTGCACACCGTCGTCGGAAGAAGAACCAAACCAGACTCTGTCGCCCACTGCGATGACGAAATACGCCGGATCGAAGTTCCGCATGGAGACCAGGTTTTTGATCCGCGCGTAGGCGTCCCATTTTGCGGGTCCCGGCCAGGCGGTGCGGGGCTTCGGCCCTGCGTATTTCCACTCGGGTGCCAGTGGCAGCGCCAGGTGTTCGTTCGTCACATGGCTACGCCGGTTGTCGTGCCCGAAGGTTGGCCAGTCGTCCCCCTGGGCCACGGCCACCAGTCCCAGAAGGAGCAAGGCGGCCAGCCGCCAGAAAGCACGGAGGTGGAGGGGGGAAGGTGAAAGGTGGAGGCACGGGCTCCAAAGCTTCCGCATGCATGCAGTCCGGGTAGGTGCGCTGGGCTCCAGTGCACCATGTCTTCCGGAAACGCTGGTGCACCGGAGCCCGGTGCACCTACTTGTCGTGAGTGTGTATTTCATGGTTATTCCCCCTGGCTCTGTAGAGATTTTGGAGCGAATCCGAGGGATGTTTCGAGCCAGGTTCCGCAACTGCAGCCACCACTGCCTTCGGGGGAAAGAACCAGACCACAGGCTGGCACTGTGCTGATCCAGCAACTCGGCCGCAGATTGGTCCAGCTTGTGACCTTGCCGCTTGCGATGTCCCACATGGCGACTCGACCCCCCTGACCACGGTAGATCAGCGCGTTGCGTGTGCCTGTGTAGGTCGCGCAGCCGCCGCGTTTTCCGATGTTTCTCTCCCAGCGCTTGCCCGTTTCAAGATCGTAGGCATGAGGCACCAAAAACACCGTTTTGTGATTGAGCACTGGGTGTTGCATATGGCCACTGTGATTGTCCGACGGCCAGGCGTGCTGATTCTCCCAGCGGCGTTTTCCCGTTTCCGGATTGTGACAGTAGAGATGGTAGAAGCCGTCGGAGGAGGAAACCAGCACCAGATTTCCCGCAACCCAGGACATGTATAGAACGATCTTTCCCGGGGCAATCTCCGCAGCTTGACGCCAGATTTCCTTTCCGCTAGCCGTTTCCAGGCAGACCAAGTCAAGGTCGGTCCACAAGGCGTCGCCGCATTTGCCGCTGGTGTTGCCTTTGAGGACGGGGTTGCGGGACTCGAGATAGAAGACTCGTCCGCCTCCGAGAGTGATGCTGCTGTTGATGATGGCTTCTCCGGGTGCAATCCAGACAGGTGTGGCAGACGCTCCCGACGCGTCGAAGGCGAACAGCGCCTGCGAACAGACTTTTTCGGTCCCCTTGCCAAGTTTGGCGTCGTACCAGGCACCACTCCCCCAATACTCCGTGCACGTTGCCCCCCGTGGCACGCGGCTGCCGACGATCAGCTTCCCCTCGCGTCCCACATAGCCCCATTCGGCGGCCGATCCATCGGTTTTCGCGGGCACGGTGAGCCGGGCCTTCTCCTGTCCGCTCCGAGAGTCCAGCAGAAAGAGGTTTTCATGTCCCGCCAGGTACAATGTGTCATCATCAAGACACCAATTGCCACAATCATGAGGCATGTTGACCCGACGCAGAGCGGGCATTTCGAGGGACCAGAGAATGACTCCATTCCAAGCGTTGATGGCCACCAGTCGGTTCATGCCCTGATGAAAGAGTATGCCACGGCTCGCCAGGGGCGCAGGCATGCGTGGATTGCGGTCGATGCCGAAATCCGCTCCGGGCTTGCCCAGCCACTGCACAACCATCTCATTGGTTCCCCCAGCGCCGCCGACGGCATCCCAGCTATTCGCGGAATTGCCTGCATCCCCATACTGGTGCGTCCAGCTTCCCACATCGGCAAGGGGGATGCGCAGCTCGGACCATTCCAGAAACCGTGCGGACTCCGCACCCTTCGCCACGGCATGTCCCAGCCAGGCTTCCAGTCTCTTGCGCGTAGTGTCGTCGAGTCCCTGTTTTGGGGTCAGCAGCTGCAATTGTCCGCCTCCCGGACGCAGCAAGCGACGCACTTCCTTAGCCGTGCCGGGGCAACGTCGGTGGAACCAGGCTTCGGACACCACCAGATCCGCCAAACCGGAGGGCATGGGGAGCGCGCCCAGGTCTTTCGCCTGGCGCACACTTGCCTGAATGCCATACACACCCGTTTCGGCAAGGAATTTGCGCGCGGCGGCAACGCGACGAGGGTCGTCGTCCACCCCCACCACAGTCATTTCGCTCTGCCGGGCGATTTCGTACGCCAACCGACCGTTCTGGAGCCCATATACCACACATAGTCCTCGGCGCGTGCCCATTGCTTCCACGATCTCCCGGGCTGCTGCGGATTCCGCTGCGGGGGCGAGAGAGACCTCCTGCACGGGAGGGAGAGTGTAGTCGAACGCAGTGTCAAAAGAGAAGGTCTTGCTCAAGCGTTCGCCATCAGAGGCAGAGGCCCGGATGCGGTACGTGTAGCGGGTCCTGGCACGCAGGCCGCGCAAGACGACCTCGTGGGCCTCCGCGCTCTTGTCCGAGGTCAGGCTCCTGGTCTCCAGATCCGCGGACTCCGCGGGTTGATATTCAAGGTCGCAGGTCGCAGGTCCGGCAAGGTCCCAGCGAACCGATGCGGCTCCACCCGGGAGAAAACGCAGACGGGGTTCCGCAGCAAAAGCCAGAGGCTGGACAATGAGAGATTCGAGAGGACGGATGTGGGCGAGAATGGCGCTCTTCGGCAGTGCCTCCGCAAAAATGGAAAGGCTGTGCAGTTTTCCCTTGAAGAGAAAGTTCTCGTTGTCGTCGCGATAGGAGCCGATGGTGTACCACGCCTTGGGAGGATAGTCGATAGCGCCCTTTTGGACTGCGGACTCCGCAACTTTTCTCCCGTTGACGTAGAGGCGCATGAGCGCCCCGTCGTAGACTGCCGCCACGTGGTACCATCGTCCGAGTGTGAACGGCTGGGGAGATTTCAGGTAGGTCATTCTTCCGGGACCCTTGACCGAGGCCAGAGCGAAACTGAACCGGTCATTCTCATAGCCGAGCAGCCAGCCCTTTTCGTAGGCTCCATTGTCCTGAAAGTACCCAACAATGCCTCCCCATCTCACCTTGTGCTTGGGCATCACGCACATTTCGATGGTCATGGCGCGCTTCGGCAAGTCTGCGCTTGTTGTATTCGGCAGGACCAGCCGCGTGGACTCCCCATCGAAAACCATGGCTTTCACAGGAGTGGTTTCCAGCGTGACCCTGCCCTCGGCCTGGGCGTAGTGCGTGCCGCTTGCGTCCGGCACCAGCAACTGTCCCAGCCGCCAGTCGTGCAAGGGCACTACTTCCGCCGCGAATCCTGCCGCCGCAATCCACACAAACAGGACACTTGCCGCCAACAGCTTGCTCTTCATGAATGAAATCCTCTCTGAAACTTTTCCCCGCCAGTCTAAAGAATAGCCCTCTACAGGTACCCCCATTGACGGTGCCCATCAAGCGCCCACCACTGTAGCACGGGGAAATTGCATCCGCTCAGCAACGTCGATGGTGTCCGAGACGCTCTGGAGATCGAGCGCGGGCCCGGGAGTCGGCAGGCGCCACCGCGGAGATCCTCATCGACGACGGGGACACCCCGTATCGTGAACTCTGCAGAATGCGGTGGGCGGCTCTGAGCAAGCGGATGTCATCCCCGGAGTGGTGCCGGATCGGGCCGACATCGCCCCGATTCGCAGCCGATTCCTTGCGTCCACATCCACCCCGCTCCATACTCCTCCCCGTGGCCGGAAAGCAATTTCCCACACGTTGTTTCGGAGACTGACAACTATGCCTGGAACGGTGACCCCGAGACAGCGCATGCTGGCTGCTCTCAGACATGCGCCGGTGGATCGTCCGCCCGCCACGCCCGATCTGCACCAGATGTTTCCCAGCAAACATTGGGGATATACTACGTGGGATGTGATCGGGCCCAAAGCCCATGTCCCTCTGTGGAAAATCCGGCTGAAGACCTTCCGAGAGTTTGACCTGGATGCCTGGCTTCAGGCAGGGGTGCATTTTGCAGGCTCCAAGAACGTCCAGTCCACATCTCGCATCCTGAGCGAGGACGCCGAGAGCTATGAAGAAGAGATCACCCTTGAGACGCCTAAAGGTGTGCTGACCCAGCGTATCATATACCCACTTCACGACGGCGAATGGGTGGCAAAGAACCTGGTGGAGAACCCGCCCGCCGATCAGGAGAAGATCGCGGGCCTGTTGGACTACGATCCCGAGGAGAGCTATAGCTTGTCCGGGTACCGGGAAATTGTGGAGGCGCTGGGCGAAGATGGACTGGTTTTCTCCACCAGCGACCAGACCGCGCGCGACACGCCTCCGGAGAACCTGGAAGCCTTTCGGCGTGGTGTCGAGTAGGAACAATGCCCGAGGCCAATACTATGCCAATCTACTGGGGCGATCTGCACGGACACACCGTCCTGTCCGACGGGAACTACGATCTGGCCACTGGGAAACGCGACCGCGACGACAACACCCCTGCTCATCACCTGCACTTTGCCCGGGAACTCGCCGGTCTGGATTTCGCGGCCGTTGCGGACCACGACTATGCGCTGACCGAGGAGAAGTGGGCGGAAATCGTGCGGGATGCCAATCATTTCAACGCGCCGGGCTGTTTCACCGCCTTTGCGGGGATCGAGTGGGGCCATCAAAGCGGAGGGGGCCAGGAAGAGCGGATCGCGTTGGCGTGCGGCCACAAGGTGGCCATATGGCCAGGAGATGATCCGCCGTATTTCGACTGGCCGAACTCCACGCTGGAGGACTTTTTCCGCCTGGTCCGCGAACACGAGGGCGTGTCCTATATGGCTCATCCATGCTACTACAGTTTGTCGGATTTCGAGCGCTCCGATCCACAAGCCGACGTGGGGATCGCCATGGCTTTTGCTGAGGATGCCACTACCTATGGCTGCGAATACAGCGGCTGCCCCGGCTGGCATCATGATGCCACGTCCGGGTACACCGTCCAGGAGGCGTTGGCGAGAGGCATGAAGCTCGCGTTCGTAGGAGAGAGCGACACCCACCACGGAATGCCCGGGAGCGGACCCTTGGTGGGGGTGCATTGCGAGGAGCTATCCCGGCAGGCTATTGTCCAGGCATTGCGCCACCGGCAGACCTCGGCAACGACAGGCGCGCGGATCCGGTTTCACGAGTTTTCGGTGAATGGCACGCCGTTGGGCGGAGAGACCAGGGCGGACCGGGACCGGGTTTCGGTCTGCCTGAGGATCGAGGGATCGGCTCCCATCGTAGGCGTGGAACTCCTCCTCGGGCACCCCGGCGCGACAACACCTTTTCCGGTAGTGTGGACGGAGAGACCCGACAGAAAATCTGTGCAGCTCGAGACGGAGATCCGCCTGCCGCAAACCCCTTGTCTTCTCTATCCCCGTGTGCTCCAGGCCGATCGACATTTTGGCTGGGCATCGCCGGTGTGGATACATTGAACCAAGGCAACTTTTCGAATAGGTGCGGCGGAGGATAAAGTGTCAAAGACGGCTATATTGGAGCCCATGCAATACGCACTGACTGCATCACGACATCCGCAGCACCGCCGCTGCGGCGTTCCGGGCTTTGCGCGGCTGCTGTGGATCTGCTTGATCCTCCTCGCCGCGGCGCCGTTTCGATCATGCGCGGAAGCGGACAGCGCGCCCTACGCCCGCGACGCGTTCACCCCCCTGTATCGCGCGGCGGCGAAGTACATCCTTGCCGAAACTGGAACCGCCAGGGGCAACTGCATCGTGTTCGGCGCGGAAACTGGACGCCTGGCATGGGAACTCGCGAAAAGCGACAGATTCCGCGTGCTTGGTGTCGAGGACAACGTTGAGAATGTGGCGGCGGGACGACGCGCTTTGCATGCGGCTGACCTCTACGGCGATCGGATCACACTACAGGCCGGAACACTCACGAATCTGCGCTATCGTGACTACGCCGCGGCCGTTGTGGTGTCGGACACGATCATCGCCACTGGACGATGCGAGGGATCGGCGGCCGAGATGTTCCGGATGGTCCGACCGGATGGCGGCATCGCTCTGATAGGTCAACCAGCCGGTGCCCCGAATCCGCTGCCACGCGAGCATCTGGAGTCCTGGTTGCGGGAGGCCGGCCTGGCCTACCGGATTACGGATGATGCGCATGGAGTCTGGGCTCGCATCGACCGCGGCCCCCTGCCCGGCGCCGGTGAGTGGACCCACAATTTGGCCGATGTCGGCAACACCACCTGCAGTGGGGACACACGCACCTCCAGCCGCGTGGTCCCGCTTTGGTTCGGAGAGCCCGGCCCGGCCGTCATGACCGACCGGCACTGGCGGTCGCACGCCCCGCTGTACAAGCACGGGCGGATGTTCATCCCCGGCAACGACCGCATCATCTGCATTGATGCCTACAACGGCGCCGGCCTTTGGGAGTTGGGCGTGCCGAACTCCTCTCGTATCGCCATGATGCGCGACGCCGGGTTCCTGGCATTGGCCTCTGACCTCCTCTACGTGGCGATCGAAAAGCGCTGCCTGCAGGTGGACGTGGCGACGGGCCGGATTGCGGGGGAACTTGCGGTGCCGGTTGCAGGCATGGACTGGGGATATGTCGCCACGGACGGCGACGACCTGTTCGGCAGCGCACAGACGCCGGGGGCGTCCTATCTTGCCGCACGCACTGGCCGCGGAGCGATAGGCAATCAGTTGGGTCGCGGCAACGAGCGACTGATTATCACCAGCACCTCCCTGTTCTGTCTCAACAGGAAAACTGCCAAACTCCGCTGGAAGTACAACGCCCGATCCGCTATCGCCAACGCAACAATCTGCATGGATGAACGCAGCGTCTACTTCATCGAAAGCACAGCCGCGCAAGCGGTCTCCGACACGGATGGGCGCATTCCGCTGGCGGTATTCACCGAAGGCGCAGGCGAGCACGTCACCTGCCTCGACCGGAGCACTGGCAAGGTCCTCTGGCGCCATCAGCGCGATCTGCTGCTCCGTCACGTCATGCACCTGTCCTGCGCCCACGGTGTCGTCCTCGCAGGCGGCTGCAGAAGCCACAAGGGTGATTTCTGGTATCACCTCCGCGCCTACAGTGCGGCTGATGGACAGCCCATATGGGAACGCGATATACCCTCAACGTACGGCACGGGAGATACCGATCACGGCAAGCAGGATAAACACGCCATGATTATCGGCAACGCCGTCTACCTGAAGCAGGGAAACTTCGACCTGAAAACCGGCAAACCCCTCGGCTATCGTTTCCCGACCTCAAGCTGCGCGGATTGCTCGTCGTCGCTGAAGCATATTTTCAGCCGCAACAACGGCTGCCCGAGCGTGTTTTCTTTGAACGGCACAGGCAGGGGCGAGGCACTCTGCCCGGTCATGAGGCCCGGCTGCTACATCAGCATCATCCCGGCGGGAGGCATCGTGGTACTCCCGGCTCTGAGCGCGGGCTGCACCTGTGGCTACACGCTCCAGACATCCATCGGGTGGCTGCCTCGTTAACCGCAAAGGACAGGACCAACCGCAGTGACTGTATCCAACATCAGCATTCACCGCTGTCCGAGCCGACTCGGCCGTGCTCGCATGGCCGGGATGCTCGCCGCATGGTGCCTCTCGTGCATGATCCTATCCGGCGGCGACTGGCCCATGCGTCTGCACGATGCCGCACGCGGCGGCGTCACGTCCGAGTCGCTGAGCGTTCCTCTCAGCCGGGGATGGACGCATACGACCCGCCGTGGGCCGGCGCCGGCCTGGACCGAGTCCCCCGCGCGTCACGACTACCTGCACAACTACTACGATCTCAAGCCGCGACAAGGGTTCGACCGATGCTTCGACGTAGCTGTCGCCAAGGGGCGAGTGTATTTCGGTTCCTCGCGAAGCGGTGCCGTAACCTGCCTGCTGGCTCGCGACAACGGCAAGGTGGCATGGACATTCTTCACGGATGCGCCGGTCCGTTTTGCACCCCAGATCGTTGGGGAGAAGCTGTATGTCGGAAGCGACGATGGGTATATGTACTGCCTTGACGCCCGCACCGGCACATTGGTGTGGAAAGAACGGGCGGGCCCCACGTCGGAAATGCTCTGGGGCAATGAGCACATGATCTCGTTGTGGCCGGTGAGAACGGGCGTGCTCGTTGTCGATGACCATGTCTACTGGACCGCGGGGCTCTTCCCCGAGCAGGGCGTCTACATGTGCCGACGCAAGGCCGCGGACGGAACCGGCGGTTGGACGCACCCGCTGACACGACCGGCGCAGGGATACCTCCTCGCTTCGGCCGACCGCCTGTTCGTGCCGACCGGCAAGACGTTCCCGCTGGTTTTCAACCGTCAGACCGGGACTCCGCTCGGGGATGTCAAAAAGACCGCGCGCGACGGCGGTTGCTGGGCTCTGATCGAGCCGGAAACCTGCCGCATCTGGTCCGGGCCGAGCACCGATAACGCCCTGCAGGGATTCAATAGCAAAACAGGCACGCAGATCGCAACCATCCGGGGTGCCAACTGTCTGGTCATCGATGGGGAATACGCCTTCTACAACACCGATTCGCATGTGGTCAAAGTCGATCGTTTTGGCAGCTCAATCGATCGTCGTGGAAACAAGAAAGTACGACCGAAGGGCAAGATCCTCTGGTCGCAGGAAGCTGCGTTTCCTCACTCGCTCATCAAATCGGGAGCATTGCTCTTCGCCGGGGGCGCGAACCGAGTTGCGGCCTTCGGAACAGATGGCAAACAACGTTGGGAGGCGCCCGTTGACGGCAACGCCTTCGGGTTGGCTGTGGCGGATGGATGCCTCTACGTGAGCACGGACACGGGCAGCATTCACTGCTTCAAAGCCACGCTGCCACACCTGATCGGCAAGGCGCAGGCGGCGCGGGTTGATGACGGCACCGCCGAGATAACGGGGCGCCTTGACTCGGTAGGCGGCGCTCCCACATCCGTCACACTCTATTGGGGACGGACGAACGGCGGCACGGAACCGGATGCTTGGCAACAGCGCGCGGAACTGGGTGGGCGCGAGCCAGGAACATTCACCGCGAAGATCGGCGTACCAGAGCCCGATGCCGTTCATTACTGGCGGTTTGCCGCAACAAACTCCTACGGCACGGCCTGGGAAGCAACCGCAGGCACGTTCACCACCGGCGAAGTAAGCGTCGCCGCAGCGGACGCAACGGCATCCGAGCACGGACTCGACCCGGCAAGTTTCACTGTCAGTCGCAGTGGTCGCGACGTCAGTTTGCCGCTGACCGTATACTACACCGCAGGCGGTACGGCGGAACCGGGCAGCGACTACTCACGGCTCAGTGGGAAAGTCATCATCCCGCCAGGCAGCCGAACCGCTGCAATCACCGTGATGCCGTGTGACGACCTGCTGCTTGACGAGCCCGACAAGACAGTCGTGATCACGATCGCATCGGGCCCTTACCGCGTCGGCGCCGAGAAGACGGCCGCCATCACCATGTCCGATCGCGATTCGATGGGCGGCTGGCAGTACAGGGCCAAGTTGACCGCTACGGGA
>JAGLDW010001084.1 GCA_023145395.1 Lentisphaeria bacterium
ACAAAATTGGGAATGAACTCGACACCCATCTCCTTCAGCCCGTCAACCTGCTGGTGGACAATGTCCTTTGGCAGGCGAAACTCCGGAATGCCGTAGAGCATCACCCCACCGAAACGATGGAACGCCTCAAACACGGTCACCTCGTGCCCCTCACGGCGCACATCCGTGGCCACCACCAGGCCAGCCGGACCACTACCGACCACGGCCACGCGCCGACCCGTGGGTGGCTTGACGGCGGGTGATGACACCTGGCCAGACTCGCGCTCCCAGTCGGCCGCAAAGCGTTCAAGCCGACCGATAGCGACGGATTTCAGAGGATCTTTCAGCGAGCGCCCCAACGTGCAGGTTGCCTGACACTGACTCTCCTGGGGGCAGACACGCCCGCAGATGGCGGGCAGGAGACTAGCCTCCTTGAGCACCCCGATGGCATCGGCAAAATCCCCCTCGGCAATCGCCGTCACGAAATCGGGAATGCGAATGGCGACGGGACAACCCGCGATGCAGGGCGCATTGCGGCAGCGCAGGCAGCGCGCAGCCTCGAGCCGAGCTTGGGCCTCGCCATAGCCAAGCGCCACCTCAGACGTGTTGCAGGCGCGCACTTCGGCCGCCTGGACAGGCATGTCCTGCGGAGGAATCGCCATACGTTGCCTGGGCTTCAAATCCGCGCCGTCAGCGAGCAGGTCCCGCAGCATGTCCGCAGCGGTTTGCTCAAGCGCCTGGGGGTCGGGATGATTGCTCATCTGTCGGCCTCCGCATTGTCCGTGTTTTCTTTGTACATCTTTTCCAGATTGCAGTTCTTGCCGCACTTGTGGGCGTCCATCCGCTTTTTCTCCTGCGGGCGGTAGGCCTGAAGACGCCGCATCATGCCATCAAAATCCACTTTGTGCCCGTCGAACTCGGGGCCGTCCACGCAGACGAACTTGGCCTCGTCCCCAACCGTCACGCGGCAGCCCCCGCACATGCCCGTGCCGTCCACCATGATTGTGTTGAGGCTGACCATGGTGGAAACCTCGTAGGGACGAGTGGTCTCGGAGCAGAACTTCATCATGATGGGCGGGCCAATGGCCACAGCCAGGTCGGGAGGGGAGGGCCTCTCGCAGATTTCCTTGAGTGGCTCGGTGACCAGCGCCTTGCGGCCATGGGAGCCATCGTCCGTGCAGATGATCAATTCGTCGGACAAGGCGCGCATGCGGTCCTCGAGAATGATCAGTTCCTTGTTGCGGGCGCCGATGATGGTGATAATCCGGTTGCCCGCCTGCTTCAGCGCCTGCACGATCGGGTGGAGAGGCGCGACGCCGATGCCGCCGCCAATGCAGACGACCGTGCCAAACTGCTCAATGTGCGTGGGCTTTCCGAGCGGTCCCACAAGCACGACGATCTCGTCTCCCACCGCCATTTCACCCAGTTGGCTGGTCGTGTAGCCGACCGTCTGGAAAATGAGCGTGATCGAGCCTTCCTCGAGATCCGCGTCGGCGATCGTCAGCGGGATGCGCTCGCCATAGTCGCCGTCGATGGACAGAAGAATGAACTGGCCGGCTCGCCGCGCCTCGGCGATGAGCGGCGCCCGTACGCGCAGCAGACAGACATTCTCCGAAAGCTGCTCTCGATGAAGAATGAGATGCTTCACTGGTTTCATGAAAGAAACTCTCCTTCGCTTCGCTTGGCTTCTCGCGCACAGACTGGCTCCAAAGAAAGAACCGACGAGCTGGCGCGTATTGGATCTTTTTGATCTAGATACTTCAAGGCCCCTACTGCAACGACATAGTTTTCGCAATATTCTTAATCTGAGCAGTCTAAGGGACCTCTTTTCGGGAGCCTATACCGTATTCTGATTCGCCCCAAACGCAACCTGCGGAGGAGTCGAACCCACAGTTTGAATTCTTAAGGGCGACAGCGCGGTGCTGGCACGGCTCCCAAATCCCCCCTATACTATGATATCGATCATTACTTTCCATATGAGGTGACACGTCATGGACCGTTGGGACGTACCCGTCATTGGCGACAGCTTGAAGCAGGTGAGGGACGGGCAGCTGCTTAGGTGCACGTTCTTCTATGTGGAAGTCGATGAGTTCACCCCCATCCGTTCCGGCAGTGTTCGTGGCCTTGGGGGACCAGCTCTGTTGCTCGGCACTCGAGCTGTGGTGATCGCTCCCTCTTGGGACAAGCCTGTGTTCGAGACGGCGAAGGATATCGAACAGTTGTTCTCTGCGATTGAGACGGAGGAGGACCGAGCGATCGCGAACGGCACTGTTTGGCTTCCGTCTTGGGGGCAGCGCACCACTGGGAGCGAGGCCGAGAGCCTTCATGGTCACGTCATTAGGGTGCCTGAGGATGCCTTCGCGCTCTGTCTGTCATTCGGGCGGAATCGCGTCACACTGGACGAGTTCCGGACGCAATGGGCTCCGTTCGCCGATGCCGTCCACCCTTCGGATACCGAGACAGCCGCATTTGGAGAGTGGACTCGAAGCCGGATCGATACATTGAGCAGTTGGTACCACAATTCTCCCGACCGCTTCGTTGGCAGAAAGGAACGGGAGTAGCACCCCCGAATACGAGGATCCGATCTGGAATGAGTAAGCTTGCAGTCACGTTGATCGATGTCGGATGGGGCGACTCGATTTTTATCGAGGCCATCGACGCCAGTGGTCAATCCCGCTACGGCCTCATCGACTCAAATGACGAGGGGGATCACAACTCGACGCTTGTCTTCCTGAGGAAATTTTTTCGGCTCACCGAAAAGCAGATTAAAGCAAGGCGACCGGTTTTCGACTTCGTGATGCTGTCCCATGACCATTCCGACCATGGAGTGGGACTGAAGAGGATTCTCTCTCTGTTCGGAGCGGAGCACTTCTGGTACCCGAAGATTCCCGAGGATCAGGCAGGGACGCTGAGCACTCTCCTCGGCTATGTCACAAGCCATTGGGGAAGGCAGCGTGTGTCCCGCGCGCAGGCAGTTGACAGTGTCCGCGACCTTCCGGGGTGTCCCGCGCTCGGCGATGTTGTGCTCGATGTGCTATGGCCAGACGAGGATTACTACCAGTCGGATGACGATCCCAACAACAATTCAATCGTGCTGGCCCTCACCCTTGACCAAGTCACTTTCCTGATGACTGGCGATGCAGAGCTTCCCGTATGGAGCCGCATTGCCCGAAAGATCCCCGCCAGCACGAAGGTGGTGAAGCTTCCTCACCATGGATCCGTCAATGGGACATATGAGAACGACCAGTCCCCTTGGCTGGATATGTGTGACCCGGGCCGGGTCAAACTTGGCATCAGCTGTCACCCTACCTACCCAAGGGGGTTCCCGTCGCACCCGCACCCGCACCAGGAGGTGGTGGATGAGCTGGACGCCAGAGGGTTCACCTACTTCCGAACCGACGAGAACTACCACATCACCTTCTCAACGGATGGGCAGAACGTATCCGTCAAGGCCGCTCGCGAATAGCGAAAGACCCTTCGACAAGCTCAGGGACTCGCGTCAGGCTCAAGGTCTTGATGGCCCAGGGCCATTTCGACACGTTTATCCCTTGCTTTGCCCGGCCGAAGGCCTTGAGCAAATGAAAGGGGCACTCAGCCGATTGGCCGAGTGCCCCTGAACGCGTCGAAAATGGCTCCGGCGGTAGGATTCGAACCTACGACCAAGTGGTTAACAGCCACCTACTCTACCGCTGAGCTACGCCGGAACATTGTGCAGATATGATTTCTGCACGAGCTGGGTACTATGGCCCAAGTCTCTTGCGCGTCAAGTCCTTCCTACCTCGTTTCCTCCCTGCGCCCGGTTTTCCCGCGAAGACGGCGGAGGAGCCCGCTGACGGAGACGCCCAGAACACCAAAACCGTACTGGCAGGAACGTCGGAAGTTGATGGAGGACGCCTCCTCGAAGTAGCGGGTGGGACAACTGATCTCGCCGATGCGGTAGCCCCGCAGAATGATCTCGGCAAGCATCTGGTTGTCAAAGACAAAGTCCTCGGAGAAGGAGTCGAAATCGATCTCCTCGAGCACGCGTCGATGGTAGACGCGATAGCCGGTATGATACTCGGAGAGCTTCTGTCCAAGGCAGATATTCTCGAAGGCGGTGAGCAGTCGATTGGCCACATATTTGTAGCGCGGCATGCCGCCTTTGAGGGCGCCGGCGCAGAGAATGCGCGAACCGAGCACGACCTCGTAGTCGGCCTCTGCGATCATGGAGCAGATGGCCCGCAGGAGCTTGGGTGTGTATTGGTAGTCGGGGTGGACCATGGCGATGATGTCGGCGCCACATTCGAGCGCGGCGTGATAGCAGGTTTTCTGATTGCCGCCATAGCCTCGGTTGGCCTCATGCTCCAGGGTCTGCAATCCGCGCTCGCGGGCAAGCCTTGCCGTGTCGTCGCTACTGCAGTCATCGACTAGAATCGTGTGATCGACCAGACCTGGCGGATAGTCCCCGAGGGTCATATCGAGGGTTTGCGCCGCGTTGTAGGCAGGCATCACGACGACGACTTTCCTATCGGCAAGGCTCATGTGGCTAGTCCCTCTTCTCGGCTGCCTTCGTGCCCCCGGACCGAGCGGCGCCGGGAGTGATGCCCCAGGCGGGCAAGGTGCCACCAGGCGACAGGGCGCCGATGTGATAGGGAGCGTCCGCAGGAGGTTCCGGCACCGTGTCAAGGAACTTCTTGAGCCTCTCAAAGGTGCGCATTCCAGCTCCGTCACAGGCGCCGCCGGCAGCAGGCACGCCGTCCGCGTCGATAGCGGGGTCCGCAAAAACCGAATGCGTCTCCTTCAGCGAGATGCCCTCGCAGTCTGTTGCATTCTTCCAGAATAGATTGGCGGCCACGTGGGTCTCGTCCACAGTCTTGCGCATGATAAGCGCACGGTTTCGGGTGGCGACGAAAAGATTGTTGATCAGGCGCACGGCGCCGGAGGCGGAGACACCCTCGGCATTGCCGATGAAGGTATTGTTGAAGATGAAGATGGGCTCGGGGATAGGAGCGGTGGCGAAGGATTCCTTTGTGTTTCCATGGGCCATGAAGCCGATAGCGGCCATAGCCGTGTCCCGAAAGACATTGTTCTCAACAAGAAAAAAACGGTTTGAGATATCCGGGTAGTCAATGAACTGGATGCCATCCTCCTTGTTTCCCTCAAAGAGATTGTTGCGGATGATCGTGTCCAGACGCTGTTCGTCGTCGTCATAGGCGTGGAGACGGATCTCAATGCCGTCGTCGCCACTATTGCGGATGATGTTGTTCTGCACCAGCACTTCGCAGCGGCCGTCCAGATCGATGGCGTCGTCGCGGTTTCCGTCGAAGAGGTTGTTGACGCATTCGCCCGCACCGCTCTCGTAGTCGATGGCATCCGTGTTGGCAGTGAAATAGTTGTGGTCGATCCGGGCCGGGCCCGCACAGGACACGCCGTCGTCACCGCCGCGAATGGTGAAGCCGCAGAGGCGTGGCGGCGCGTCATCATTGCCGGCGATCCGGACGACGAACGACGCCCTTTTCGTCCCGCGGGGACGATTCCCGTCCAGAATCGTCTTCCGTATCACGCTCACGTCCCCATCGAGCATGAAGCGGGAAGTGACCGTGATGTTCTTGCCGCGGATTTCGAAGCTTTCGCGATAGCGGCCGGGCGCAACCAGGACCGTGTCCCCGTCCCGGGCAGCGTCGATAGCCTCTTGGATGGTACTGTAGACATCGGGCACGCGATGGGTCACAGCCTGAAGAGAACACGCCAGCGCCAAAACGCACATGGCGACGAATCGTGAGGGGGGGTGAGGCATGTTCATAGCGTGGTCTCCGAGTGTCTCTTGGCTGGGTAGGACATGACGTCAAATCACATTGGGCAGGCAGGGATTCTCCACATGCTCGCATAGTCGCAACGCTTGACACCATAAGCGAAACGATGAGTTTTTCCAGAGAAAGCCCTGCCTGCCGCCACGGCGGTCATGGTGAGTATAGTTCCGAAACAAGACGCAGAGCAATGACAATGTTCTTGATTCGCGCCGGACATTTGCGTATCCTGTGATCTGACTCTTCGTATTCCGAAGTGCTTGAAAGCAAAGCAAAAGAGAAAGAAATCATGAAGAAACTACTCGTCGTCGCCGCCATTCTCATAGGTCTCGGGGTTTTCATCCTTCCCATCGGGAAGTTGATGATCAACTGGGGATTCAACAACTCGCAAAAGGAAGCAGCATACGGAGTCACTATGCGGGGGATTCGCATCTACTCCTCATGCCTCCGCCATCGCACGGCCGCCCTATCCATGGAAAAGGCGATCAAGACATGGCCTACGAAGGTGGACAAGGCGCGTCTCACCTATCGCCTGGGCATCTCCTGGGAAAAGACGGGCGACTTGAACAAGGCCGAAAC
>JAGLDW010001085.1 GCA_023145395.1 Lentisphaeria bacterium
TCCGCCCGCCCGCCACGCATTGCAAATGTCCGCGCGCAGGCCAAATTCGCGAGGCTCTTCCTACGTTTCCGAATGCGTGGGGAGGACATGCGTACTCAGCCAAGCACGGAGTAGTCTTTGAGCAATGCAAAGAGCAGAAGCCTCGCGGATCGTATCGTCGGCGCCAGCCTGATCGTCGGCATCGCCCATGTGTGCCTGAAGTTCGCCGGTCTGATCCAGGCCAAGATGGCCACGCAGTTCCTGGACACGAACGTGTACGAGCCGGTCCTCGTCGTAGCCTACACCGGTGTCATCGGCACGCTGTTCCTCATTGGCGAAGAAGTCATCGGCCCGAGCTTTCTGCCCGTGTTCATGCGCGAGATGGATGACCGAGGCGAGGAGGCGGCCTGGGACTTCACCAACGTCCTGCTCACACTCCAAGCGCTCGTGTTGCTGATCGCCGTGGGGGCGATCATGCTCTTCCCCGATTTCTTCATCAATCTGTTCACCGACTGGAGCGCGGCGGAATCGCCGGACCGCTACGCACTGCTACGCCGAAGTCTTGTCTTCCTGGCGCCAGCATTGTTTTTTCTCTCCATTGGCTCCACGACATATATGCTGCTGAACGGATACAAGCGGTTCTTTCTGGCCGCGTTTGGCGACGCGTCCACCAAAATCTGCCTGATTATCTGCTTGGCAATCGGCGTCGGCGCGTTCGGCATGGGAGTGAAGGCCGTGCTCTTCGGGCTGCTGCTAGGCAGCGCGGCCAAGTTGCTCACCCACCTGGCTGGAATGCTCAAGGAACGGCGCCGCTTCCGCCCCTCCTTCAACGTGCGCAATCCAGCGGTCAAAGCCATGGTGCTTCTCATGCTTCCCCTGCTGGCAGGCATTCTCTTCGCCAAAGTGCGCGACAACTTCAACGGCATCTACAGCCTCAGCCGCTACAAGGGAGATCCCGGGCTCCTCATGGCCAACGACTTGGGGCGCAAACTCTTCGCCGCCATTCAATGGCTGGTGCCATACGCCCTTCAAATCGCGCTTTTCCCCTTTCTCTGCGAGCTGGTTGACAAGGACAACAAGGCGAAGCTAGGCGAAGTGCTCAGCACAAGCTGTCGGCATCTTCTCGCCGTATTCGTGCCCGGCGCCATCCTTATCGGCGCTCTCGCCACCCCCGTCTCCGCCTTCATCTTTCTAGGCGGCAAAGCCGATTTTCACGTAGTTGTCACCTGGGCCGGTCTATCCACCGCCTGCTATATCCTAGTCCTACCTGCGGCCGCCATGGAGTGCGTGCTCATGCAGGGCTTCTTCGCCACCCGGAAAGTGATCTCGGTGACCCTGATCGGCATTGCATCGTCCCTGCTCAGCGTGGGCATCAGCATCGTCTTCATCGTGATCCTCGAGGTGGAGGCGACCAAGGCATTGATGGTGGTGTCCCTGGGCTTTGTGGGCTCCCGCTTTCTCAAGAGCCTGGCACTGGGCCTCTATCTACGCCGAAGTGTGCCCATGTTCCCGCTGAAGGAGACCGCATTCTTCACAGCGCGCATCGCGATGGTGGGTCTCCTAGTCGGTCTGGCGACTCTCGGCGCCGCCAGGGGCATCGGGCGCTTGCTGCCCGACGGTCTCGCCCGGGGAACCGCCATCTACCGCACAGCCACGGAGCGCAGCGGAACCGTCACAGTCGCCGGCGCTCATGAATTGCTCGCTGCACGGCTTCTCCCTGTCACCGATGCAGAGAACAAGAGCGAACGAGACGAGACGCAGAAACAGTTCAAGAAGGCCATCCGCAATGATGATCTTGAGCAAATCGCGCTGCATCGAGCCGCGCTCGCGGCCTTCATTCTACCAGGGACGCCTCTCCCCGATCGACAAACTGCCATCGAGGGGATCGACATCTTCGAAACCATTCTCAAGGCCAACACCGAGGCCGTGAAAGCGGTTCATCGCGTGCGAGTGCTGATCAAGCTCGTGGGATCAGTTCTTGTAGGCGCACTGGCCTTTCTTCTAGCCTCCCTGCTGCTCCGTGTCCGGGAACCGTTTGAGATGGTGTTCTGGACGTTGCAGAAGGTCTGCGGGAAACTTGGGCCGCTACGGGGTGTCGGAGAGAAGGCGATGGCGCTGTTCGGGCGTCTGGCCGATGTGGAAGTGCAGAAGGATGGCAGCCCATGACAACTCCGGAAAAGAAGATTCCATCTGTGACCGAGTGCGTGCCGGATACGAATCGGGAGGCGCGCATCGGTTTCGCGGAGGTTATCTACTGCCCCGGAAAGACGGACGAGCAACTGCGCAGCGTGGGTGCCACGCTCTTCTCCGCCCACCAAAACGTGCTCGCCTCCAGAGCCACACCCCATCAGGCCGACGTGCTCCGGGAAGTGGACTCGCGCGCGCTCTACAACGAGCAGGCACGCATCGTCTTTCTGCACGAGGACAAGACCATCCGCGGACGCGGCGCCATCGCCGTCATCTCCGCCGGCACCACCGACATCCCGGTCGCGGAGGAGGCGGCCTGCACCGCGGAAGTCATGGGCA
>JAGLDW010001086.1 GCA_023145395.1 Lentisphaeria bacterium
CCTCCCACCGCGCGGCCTTGGCCGTTGTGTGCGCAGCGATCCGCGCCGTTCTTCCTTCATGCTGGCATTGTGCCGGGAGAAGCACGCTCACGGCTGGCATTGTGCCGGGAGAAGCCCGCTGAACGGGCCTTCTGACCTCTTTCAGCCCTCATGTCAGATCGACGCAAGCCCCGGATACAAACTCAGATCTTGCAAACCCGGGCTTATTCGCCTTGGCCTCTTTGCTCTAGGGTAATCACATGTGGACTCCCCGCTGCTCCGCTCGCTCGCCACGCCTGCTCGCTCTCGCGCTCAAGACCAACGGGTTCCGCCAAGGGCAGATCTCGCCGCGTCGTGATGGCTCGGGCGTGAACGATCCGTGGCGGTGTGAGGGCAACTGGAATGACAATGAAGGGGGGACTTCGATCAGCTGCAAGGCCACGCCGAAGGCCACAGCGGACGGCCTCGTGTTCGAGCTATCGATCAGGCGCACTGACGTTGGCGCGCTGATCTCCATCTACCCGGGCTTGGAGCGGTGGCAGGAATACGGCGGATCGACGATCATCGACGACGAGATCGGCTGCGTCTGGGCCCGCCTCGATGCCGCCCCGACGGAAGCGGGTCCCGACGCCCCGGCGGACGGTGGTATCGGACCGGACCTCGCGCCGGATATGAGCCCCCAGCCGGTCCCCGGCACCTGGGTGGCGATCCCGGCGGGGAGGTTCACCATGGGCTCGCTGCCCAGCGACGCCTGCTACGAGTCCAACCAAGACCAACACGACGTGACGCTCACCAACGCGTTCGAGATGCAGGACACGGAGGTAACGCAAGAGCAATTCGCGGAGCTGATGGGCTATAACCCGGCGGCTTTCACCACCTGCGGCATCGACTGCCCGGTCGAGATGGTCAACTGGCACGAGGCGGTGGCCTACTGCAACGCGCTGTCGGGGTGGGCGGGTCTCGCGACGTGCTACCAGTGCAGCGGAGGCGGCACGGACGTCACCTGTGGCGAGGTTTCGCCCTACGACGGCCAGAACATCTACACCTGTCCAGGCTACCGGCTACCGACCGAGGCCGAGTGGGAATATGCCTACCGGGCTGGTTCAACATCGGGCCTCTACAATGGGCCGAGCGACCGGTCAGCCTGCCACGCGTGCAGCGACTCCACCGCTGACGGCATGGCTTGGTACATCTGCAACTCCAGCGGTACGACCCACCCGGTCAAGCAGAAGGATCCCAACCAATGGATGCTCTACGACATGGCAGGCAACGTCTGGGAGTGGTGCCACGACTGGTATTCGCCAAATTTGGGATCTGCGGCGGTGACCGATCCATGGGGACCTCCGAATGGCCCTGAGCCGGAGCGGCTCGTTCGCGGCGGCGGCTGGGGCCTCCACGCGTACACGTTGCGAGCCGCCTTCCGCAACGAGCACGTCGACCCGATGGAACGGAGTTGGAACAGCGGTCACGCCAGCTTCGGATTCCGCTGCGTCCGATCGCTCGGGCTGTAGCCGCCGCCTGGGCTTCGGCCCGTAGCTAGAAGGCGGTGGCGACGTAGAGCGAAAAGACCGGGCCGCGGCCTTGGCGGTACACGGCAAAGAGGCCGCCTTCGATGGTCAAGCCGATCGCCCAGGCCTTGCAAACACATACGCCAGTGGTTTCTATCTTATTTCGATCCGGTGCCAATTTGGCCAGCAGCCTGCTGGCCAAATTGGGCAACAGCCTGTTGCGCAATTTGCGAAGCAGCCCGCTTCGCAAATCACCCCGATTCCCTGCTGGCACAATGTGGTGATCATATCGTAATGCAAAAGCACCGACGAGGCGCTCTACCACGCCTTGAAAGTCTCGGTGTAGCCAGGCATCATCATGCCGTTCTTCGCTCCGCGAGGAGGTCTCGACAAAGCCGCGATACCGCCTCGCCAGGGCGATCGCGGCGACACGACAACTACCTTGACAAGCACCGGCGGCGGCGGCGGAGCCGTGGGGCGAATACGCCTCGAATGGGTGGGACACGGAGCCAGGGCGCCGATCGGCGTGAGCGGCACGGTGAGCCTCGGCGAAGCCAGCGTCCAATAAGTTCTTCTGCGCTACCTCGCCATCCTACCTCGCCATCGTGGGTTCAGCAGCCTCCGCACTTACAGCGCTTGATCGTGTACTTGTCCTTGCTGCCCTTCCAGCCTCATCTCGGTGCGTTCCAAGCGCTCGATACAAGCCCAGATCTTGACAAGCCCAGATCTTGCAAACCCGGGCTTATGTCGGCGTGCACATAGGTTCGTGATCCCCCGGCATGTGGGGAGCAGATCCGTCCACCGTTGAAGTTCGTGAAGCGGTGGTTGAACGCGGAGCGTTCAAATTGGCCCGCGAGGGAAAATGGGGAGAAAATTCCGGCAGAAAAGGAGAGAGCCCGAGTGTTTGAACCACTCGGGCTCATGCCGGTATGCAACTGCTTTGGAAAACTACCAGCGAAAGATATATAGCAGATCGCGCGTGGCTTGGGGCAACTCTTGAGAGCTGTCCCTTCCATCCCGAAGGAGGATGCGGCGTCGTTGGCCATGGCAGTTACCCGCGCGTAAGTCCGCCGGGCATGCGCATTCCACGATTTCTCTGCCCCTTGGCAAGACGCACCATCAGCCTCTTGCCGGAGTTCATGGCGTGCAAACTCTCAGGAACGCTGGCAGATCTGGAGGAGGTCGTCACCGTGGCCGAGGAAGCTCGCACGCAAGCCGATGCCATGCGTGTTCTGCGTCCTGACGATGTCGTTTCTTCGGTTGTCCTGTCTCCTGCGAAACGCTGGCTTCGTCGCCGACAACGCTGGGTTGCCGAAGTTCTCAGCGCAGCCGTGACCTTGTTAGCCCTCGACATCAGCGCGCCCCTGACCCTTGCCAAAGTCCGAGAGCATCTTGGTATCGCGGCTGTGCTCCTCGCACTTCGGCGTCGGATGCCTCGGCAGATCCATGCACTGGCCGCTCCGGTCGGTCTTGGCCAACGAGGAAGGAGGTGAGCTACCGCGTATAGGGCTACCCACACGATATAGGGGCTTTGTGCACCTCAGATTTTCGGCACCCTAACGTCATCAGCTCGGATGGACCGGGCGATGTCACAACAAGGATTTCGAGATGCACACGTTTACCCAGGACGCCCCAACGAAGAAAGAATCCACGCCTAAGCCCATTTCCAAAGGAGACAAGACAAGACAAGGTGGTCATGACGTCGAGATGACGCAGCACGACCTGCGACAAAAGATTGCGCTCTTTCGCTATGGTCTTATCTCCGACCTCGCACAGATGCCCCAGGGGGCAGTCGGTCTCTATAAGCGTCTTCAAGAAAGGGCTGAGAGGACCTACGACATTCCCGGAAGTCGCCGAACTCACGTTGCTGCGGAGACCTTGCGTGGGTGGCTTCGAGACTACCGCCGGGGCGGTTTCGATGCCCTTTTCCCCAAGGCAAGAACCGATATCGGTCGTGCTCGAAACTTGCCTCAGGTCGTCGTCGACCTGCTCTGCGAGACCAAAGAGGAGCATCCAGACCTTTCAACGCCTCTCGCCATCAAGTACGTCCGAGAGCACTTTCCCGAGCGGGTCCCCGAGGACCTGAAGCTGCCCACATCCACGGTGCACCGTCTCCTCGCACGAAGGGGGCTCACGAGCAAAGGGCGTCGCGCTGAGAGCAAAGACCGGCGACACTTTCAGCATGAGAATGCGGGCGACCTCTGGATGTGCGATGTGATGCATGGTCCCCGCGTCCTTGCTGACGGACGGCGTCGCAAGGCGTATCTCATCGCGTTTATCGATGACGCCACGCGACTTGTCCCCTACGCCGAGTTCAAGCTCTCCGAAGGTATCGCGGCGTTTCTTCCTGTCTTCGAGAAGGCCATCCGGAAGCGCGGCATTCCCAAACGGCTCTATGTGGATAACGGATCTGCCTTTCGCTCTCACCAACTGCGCGTAGCCTGCGCCCAACTGGGTATCGTTCTCATCCACGCCAAACCCTATTCGCCTCAAGGAAAGGGGAAGATCGAGCGATGGTTTAGGACCGTTCGTCTTCAGCTCTTGCCCATGCTTACCCCTGACGATACCGCATCGCTTGAAGGTCTCAACCGACGCCTTTTCGCCTGGGTCGAAGGGGAATATCACCTGACGCCACACCGTGGCATCGATCGAGAAACGCCATCTGACCGCTGGGCTCGACTTGCCGGTGGTGTCCGAAGTGCTCCGGATGATGTCGCTTCCTTCTTTCGCATCGAAAAGCGTCGGAAGGTCGCCAAGGACCGAACGATCACCCTCGACGGCGTGCTCTTCGAAGTCGACGCCGCACTTATCGGCCAAACCATCATCTTGCGTTACGACGCCTCGCGTGCCCCGAACAAACGCACCCTCGAGGTGGTCTTCGAAGGCCAAATCAAAGAGCATGTCAAACCGCTCGATGCCTTCAGCAATTGTTTCGTCAAACGAGCCTCGGCTGTGGCGTCTATGGAAGTCGACCCTGACGCGCCTCAAGATATCCCTGAAGGCCTCGCTATGCGCGATCTCGACAAAGACACATCGGAGGTCTTCTAATGTATCGCAAGCATTTCGCCTTGACCCGACATCCTTTCGACAAGGACCTCGCCCCTGACGATCTTTTTGAGACACAGGCGCTTGCGGAACTCACCGTACGCCTCAAGCATCTCCTCGATATGCGCGGCATCGGCCTGGTGACCGGCGAGAGCGGCAGCGGGAAAACCACCGCCGCGAGGCGACTCGTCGCGAGCCTCAATACAGGTCTCTATCGCGTGCTCTATGTCAGCCTGACCACGGGCAATGTCATGGACCTCTACAAGACGATCGCCTGGGAACTTGGCCTGCCTACGGAGCGCAACCGTGCAGCGCTCTTTCATCGCATTCGAAGCGAGGTCTCTCGTCTTTGCTCTGAGAACCGCTTGCGTCCCGTGCTCATCGTCGACGAAGCCCACCACCTCCGAACGGATGTCCTCGAAGACCTCCGCCTGCTCACCAACTACGCGATGGATTCGGACAATCGCCTCTGCATCATTCTCATCGGCCACCCCGAGTTACGACGGCGCCTCGCCATGGCCGCCCTTGAGGCGCTCGCACAGCGCATCGTCGTCCGCGCCCACATGCGTGGCCTCACACGGGACGAAGTAGACGGTTATCTTACGCACGGTCTCGCGCTCGCAGGTGTCCAACATCCCCTCTTCGAGCCGGCCGGGGTCGAAGCGATTTTCCAAGCGAC
>JAGLDW010001087.1 GCA_023145395.1 Lentisphaeria bacterium
GTGACGTCTATTCGTCGTCCTGCCGCTGCGTCAGTGACGCCGCCTGCAACGCGGACCTCGGCGAGAAGTGCATGCCCGATGGTCAATGCCGCATTTATACAGGCTGCACAAGTGACGTTGAATGCGGCAGCTTGTATCGCTGCGATACGGGCACGGGCGAATGCCTGTGCATCGACGACGCGGCTTGCGCCGAGGGCGAAAAATGCAACGACTCGGGCTTTTGTCAGCCTGCGACGGGTTGTTTCGACAACGAGGACTGTGGTCAGGGTGAGTACTGCGACACGGGCACCCGCGCCTGCATCCCCTCGGGCACTTGCAATACCAAATTTCAATGCGCAATCGGGCAGGTCTGTCTCAACGGCACTTGTTCGCCGGGCTGCGAGGACCACGGAGACTGTGCGCTGTTCTCAGCCTGCATTTCCGGTACCTGCCAGGACGGGGTCTGCGGCGACAACAGCTTCTGCGGCTTCATGGAGTATTGCCAAGGCGGCACTTGTCTTTCTGCCTACAACGATCAGTACGCGCCTTACTGCAGGGCCTGTGATAGCGCGGATCCTGGGAGTTGTGGCGAGATGAGCAACCCTTGCTTGATTTACCCATTGATAGGCGATCCTTTTGATGACGCCTATCCCGACAACTGGCGAGACAGCCCCTCGGACCCCTCGAATTATTGCGCCGTGGATTGCTCCGGCGGACAGGCCTGCCCCAACGGTTTCAACTGCTCGTCCATCATTTCCATCACCATGGACGATCTCTGCACGACCGACGCGGATTGCCCAGGCGGTTTGCCTTGTCTGAAGGATGAGGAAGAAGACACCGGGTTCTGTCCCTGTAGCCTCGACAGTCGCAACCCCTGCGAATTTGACAACACCTGCTTTCAAGACACATGTGGCGCCTGGACCAGCACCTGCCTGGCGGCATCTATGAGCGGCATCACCATCAATTGTGCCTCGGACGCCGACTGCCAGTTCTGCTCGGCCACTTTGGCTCCTTGTGACGACGCCCATCCTTGCACTGTGATTGAGTGCGTGTTGTACGACGGTGTGGACTACGGCGGTTGTGTCACGGCCGAGGCCTGTGGCTTGTCGGAGGGGTATCGTTGTCAACCCTAGCCAGAACTTGTTTTGGGATGCTCTGCTGTGCCCTGTGGTCCATGGCCTTTTGGGCCTGCGACGACGTGCGTTTTCGGGAAAATCCGGTGCAGATCGATT
>JAGLDW010001088.1 GCA_023145395.1 Lentisphaeria bacterium
AGTCTCGCCCTCCATGGTTTGTGGTTCACGGGATTCGCCGTCCGTGGGCCCAACCTCCGCATTCTCGTCACTCGGCTTGCCGCCAGGTTGCGCTGCAATCGCGCTCGGTGCCGCAATATCCTTGTCATTCTCCTTGATGGCGGGTTCGGCGACGCCGCTCATGCATAGCCGCACGATCCGGTTCGTGGGATCGTTGGTGTAGAGATAGACCGACTTCTTCTGCCGGCCAACGCGTCCCTTCAGGTCGACGCTGACATCCAGATCAACCGATTCTCCGGGAGGAATCGTCCGCATCCCGATTCGAGTGGTCGTGCAGCCGCATCCCTTTCGGATCTTCTCGATGACAAGAGGATCGCTCCCCCGGTTCTCCAAAGTGAACGTGTGCGACACCACGCTGGTATTGACCTGTTCCCCGAAGTCGTGGACCCGCTCCCCGCATACGAGTTTCGGCTCCCCCGCGCACACGCTCAGACCCACCGCGAAGAGCACACGTCCAAAGCGGTCCAATCCACACTACAATCCACGTCTATGCGAATCAGCAAGCAACACACCACTCCCTTACGCAAAGCTTCCGGAAAAGAGGATCATGGAACCCGACACCACCTCCCCCCCAACCAAGCAAAGCATGCAAGGCTTGGATCAGCACGGAAACAGCTTCACGCCGCTGCGCGACTTAGAGCTTGTCCCTCAAATAGGGCACGGCCGTGTCCCATTTGAATGCGAGCTACTCAGAGCAGTCCGGTGGTCTCTTCGAATCCGAAGACGATGTTCAATGCCTGAATCGCCTGTCCGGACGCCCCCTTGGTGAGGTTGTCGATGGCACTGCTCAGGATGATCCGCCCCGTGTGACTGTCCACTGCGAATCCAATCTCGCATACGTTGGTCATCGTCACATGTTTGGTGTCGGCCAGTGCGCCCTGGGGGAGCACCCGCACGAACGGCTCCTCGCCGTACGCCTTCACCAGAACCGCTTCCACATCAGCCACCGTCACATCAGATTTGGCATCCAAGAGAATGGTGGAGTGAATCCCGCGGTTCACAGGCACAAGATGAGGCACAAAGTTGATCTTCACCGTTTCCACGCCTGCCGCCAACGCTAGTTCCTGCTCAATTTCAGGAAGATGCCTGTGCCCTGTGACCTTGTACGGACGAACACTCTCGTTGCACTCGGGGAAGATGAAGGGAAGGTCCACCTTGCGCCCAGCGCCGGACACGCCGCTCATGCTCACGGCGGCAATACCGTCCGCACTCGCCAGTCCCTCCGCCAACATGGGTGCCACAGGCAAAATGATGCTGGTCGGATAGCAGCCGGCACAGGCTACAAGACGGGCGCCCTGCAACTCGTCCCGGTAGCGTTCCGGCTGGCCATAGACTGCCTGGCCCAGCATGTCTGGAGCGGGATGAACCGTCTCGTAGTACTTCTCATACACACTGGCGTCACGGATCCGAAAATCGGCGCTAATGTCTATCACGCGCACGCCACCCTCGAGAAGAGGCACCGCGTATTCATGGGCGAGACCGTGCGGCAATGCAAGAAAAGCGGCATCGCAGGAACCAGCTATTTCTTCCACATCGGGTATGCAGAACGTCAGTTTCGACTCCGCGAAACGCGGGAACACGGTGCCAATGGGTTGCCCCGCATACTGACGGGAGGTAATGCACTGAATCTTCACGCCGGGATGCCGTTGCAGCAGTCGCAACAGTTCTTCGCCTGAATATCCCGATGCGCCCACGATTGCTATCCGCACCTGGTCCATGGTTCACATCCTCATGCTTGTCTTGTCCGGATGAATACAATGAAAAACCCAAGCCGACGCGTGCGCCAGCCTGGGTCAATCAAAAAAAAATATTCTGCGCCTGAAGAACTACCGCTTGGAGAACTGGAAGCGCTTGCGAGCACCAGGCTGACCCGGCTTCTTACGTTCTTTGACTCTGGAGTCGCGCGTGATCATACCGCTCTCCTTGAGCACGGAGCGGAGAGTACCATCCCCCCGCTCAAGAGCGCGTGCAATACCATGGCGCAAGGCACCGGCCTGGCCCGTGACTCCGCCACCAGCCATTGTGACACTGAAGTCGAATGCATCGCTTGTGCCGGTGACCATCAGGGGCTGACAGACATATCCGCGCACTGTGCGACTGGGGAAATAATCTTCAAACTCGCGCTTGTTGATCTTGATTTTACCCGTGCCGGGCATCATGCGCACGCGGGCGACGGCCTGCTTGCGGCGGCCGACTGCGATGACCTGTTCGGTAGCTGCTGCCATGGTGTAACTCGTCCTCTTTAGCCCCGGATTGCTCCGTTCATTTGCGCCGGCGTTGAAAGTTGGGTCAGAGCGCGAGCGATTCGGCCTGCTGCGCCTCATGCGGGTGATCCGTCCCCGCATATACCTTCAATTTGGTGAACTGCTGACGCCCGAGCCGTCCCTTGGGCATCATGCCCCAGACCGCCTGTTGAACCAGGCGTTCAGGATCGCGCTCGCGAATCACATCTGCGGTACGCTGTTTCAGGCCACCCATGTATCCGGAGTAGTCCTGATAGATCTTTCTCGTGTTCTTGTTCCCCGTCATCGCTACTTTTTCCGCGTTGATCACTATTACATGATCGCCGCAGTCAAGATGAGGAGTATAGGTAGGCTTGTCCTTGCCACGAAGGATGTTCGCGATTTTCACCGC
>JAGLDW010001089.1 GCA_023145395.1 Lentisphaeria bacterium
GGCAAATATGTCTTCATATCCAGTCACTCTATTCGGCATGCATTCAAGTACGTGCGCATTATTCGACAAAGGTTTGAATATACACCTTGGGACAAGCGAATCAAGCTCGCTACGGCGTTCATGAAGAATCTCAGGCGGACACGCCACGAAAAGGTCCAAAGGGGGGGAAGAGAATCGGTGGTCTTTGTTCAGTGGTTCATTCTTCCTTCATGCGCTCCTGGGGACATTTCGACTCATGCCCGGTGAGATCCAGCAACGTGGCGAAGCAAGCCTCGAATGCTTTGCTCGAGTCCGTGTCGGCTTGGAAGTACGCATGGGGCTTGCCCTCGTCACACGATGCCACGACTTGCGGGTCCAGAGGGATTCTGCCGAGAAACGGAATGTTCATCGACTGGGCCATTTCCTCGCCACCGCCGCTGCCAAACACGTCGGTGATTTCGCCACAGTGGGGACACGCGAACCCGCTCATGTTCTCAACCACACCGAGCACGGGAAGGGCGAGTTGTCTACAGAAACTGATCGAGCGCCTGACATCGGAGACGGCCACATCCTGCGGCGTAGTCACGATCACCGCGCCGTCTGCGTCGGCCAACGACTGCGCAGCGGTAAGCGGCTCGTCTCCGGTCCCGGGAGGGCAGTCCACAATCAGACAATCCAACTCCCCCCATTGCACATCACGAATGAACTGCTGAATGACGCCGATTTTCATCGGTCCACGCCAGATGACCGCCGCGTCTGCATCCTCGAGCAGGAACCCGATCGACATGATGCGCAGCGTTCCCCCAACGTCCAAGGGGACGATCGAATCGCCATCCATGGCGGGAGACTTCCCCGCCAGGCCAAACATCCCAGGCACGCTGGGACCATGCACATCCACATCCAGCAGGCCCACCGTACGGCCGTTCAGTGCCAGATACGTGGCGAGATTTGCGGCGATGGTACTCTTGCCCACACCCCCCTTGCCAGACATGACCAGAATCTTGTGCTTGACGGACTCCATGCGCTTGGCCAGCTTCTGACGCTGTGCAAACTGCTCGTCCGTCTCCCCTGACTGACGCCCTTGCGAAGGACAGTTCGCTTTGTCGCACGAACTACATGCGCTGGATCTGCTCATTGCCTGGCCCCCTTGTACACAGATGAGATTGGTAACAGAATTCTTCAGAAGGCCTTTACTATGACAAAAATAGACAAGAATGCCAATTGTCGCCTGCATTCAGCTCCATATGCCCAGTCAACTCAATAGGTCGTCCAGTTCTTGAACCGTCGCCTCGAACCGACCGAACGCCTGTGTCATCACCTCTGGAGATTGCAGGTCCACTCCCGCTCCCCGGACCAGGTCCAGTGGGTCGGCCGAACCGCCGGCGCGGAGAAGCCCGAGATAGGATTCCCGTCCCGGCTCGTCCATGAGGATACGTTCGGCAAAGATCTGCGAGGCGCAGAAACTGGTGGCGTATTTGTAGACGTAGAAGTTGTAGTAGAAATGCGGAATCCGCGCCCATTCCCAGGAGATTCGGCGGTCCGCCTCGATGGCGGGTCCCAGGAACACACGGTTCAATTCGTAGTAGGCGTCGCAGAGCGCCTCGGGTGTAAGCGCCTCGCCTGCAGCGTCCATCTCGTGCACGTCTTTCTCAAACTCGGCGAACATGGTCTGCCGGTACACTGTGCCACGAAATCCGTCGCAGTAATGGTTCAGTAAATAGGCACGGAATGCAGAATCATCGCCCCGTTTCTTAAGGAGAAAATCCAGCAACAACGCCTCGTTGGCAGTAGAGGCGATTTCGGCGATAAAGATGGGATATCCAGCCAACTGGGACGGTTGCGCATGATTCGCCAGCCAGGAGTGCATGGAGTGACCGAGTTCATGGGCGAGCGTGAACACGTCGTCGAGACGCCCCTGGTAGTTCAACAGAATGTAGGGCATGCTTTCGTAGCATCCGCTCGAGTAGGCGCCCGAACGCTTGCCTCGGTTTTCGGAGCGGTCGATCCACCGATCGGCAAAAGCGGTCTTCAACGCCTCGACATACTCGCTGCCGAGGGGCGCACACGCCTCGACCACCCACTCGCACGCTTGTTCGAAGGGAACCTTCACGTCCATTTCAGGAACAATGGGAACATACACATCGCACATGTCGAGTTTGTCCAGCCCGAGCTGTCGCCGCCGCAGGTCCATGTATCCGTGGAAGGCGGGGAGCGCGCGGTGGTTGGCCTCGATCAGCGCCTCGTACAACGCGACCGGAACATTGTCCGGACTCAACGCCGCCTCCAGTGCGGAGCTGTAGTGTCGCCGCCGAGACAGGAATGTGTGCGTCTTCACATGCGTGCGCAGTGTGCACGACACAGTGTTGAGCACCCCTTGATAGGAATCGTACAAGCCCTCGAAGGCATCCTGACGGACCTTGCGATCGCGGGACTCGAGAAAGGTCAGAAAACGCCCCTGTGAGAGTTCGCGCGATTCGCCACCCGAGTCCGTGATCTCAGGGAACTTCAAATCCACGTTGGTCAGGAGTCCGTATGTCTCACCCGGCCCGGAGAAGATGGCCGCCGCACCGGCCAGCAAACTCTCCTCGGCCTCGGACAAGGTGTGCCTCTTGCGTCGCACTAGCTTCTCCAGAAAATACCGATAGCCGATCAGGCGCTCCGAGGCGATCCAGACGAGCAAATCCTCCTCTGAGTTCGCCAGGATCTCAGGCGAGGCCCAGGCCAGACGACCAGCAATCTCCGCAAACTTGGCGCGCACACGGCTTTCGCGTGCTTGGTTCGCCTCCACTCCCTTGTCTTCGTCCGCCTTGAGGTGCGCGTAGGTATGGAGGCGGTCCATGAGCAGATCCAACCGGGTGTCCGCCTCGCAGAATTGGGCCACAGCCTCCTCTCCACAAAGCGTACCACGCATGGCCTCCAGCGGCGCAGCCAGATCATCCAGTCGGGCGAAATCTGCCTCCCACGCCTCGGAGTCCGCATAGAGAGGAAGCAGATCCCACCGATGCTCCCCTGGGATCCCCTCACGTAAGGGGATCGCCCCCGTACTCGTTTTCTCTGTTGTGTACGCAATCATTTCCGCATTCCTAAAAAACACTCGCATTTTGAGGCGCCTGGAAACGAAATTCAAAATGTGAGTACCCCTTCGTGACCAGCATGCCTGATATGAACAGGATGGAACTATATGCCAACTCGGGATTGAACCAACACCTGCCGTAGCTGTAAACACAGCATGAGTTCCGAGCGAAACTGTTGTGGTGGCTGAGGGATCAAGTACTTTGGAATGCGATATGGGTAGTCCGCGGCTCAGCGGGAGCTTCGCCCTCACGGAGACAACGCCAGGGACATCCGCACACGCGGCTCAGCGGGAGCTTCGCCCTCCCGGAGACAACGGACATGCATTGCGCTGGGAGAGCCTGTGGGGGAGGTTGTCGGTCACGCCGGTGTAGAAACGCTGGCCTTCCCCTGACCACAGAACATAGACTTGATATGGAATGGGGGGATCCGATCCATCCCTCCGGGAAAGAGAAAAGCCCGATCGCAAGTCGATCGGGCTTTTCAAAATGGTAGCGGGGGTAGGATTCGAACCTACGACCTTCAGGTTATGAGCCTGACGAGCTGCCAAGCTGCTCCACCCCGCATCATGATTCAGTTTTCGGTAACGGCTTCAAATATACGACTGTTCATATGGTCTGTCAACTGGTGCGGGGCGTGTTTCCGTTCGGAATCCGTTGCGCCTTCATGGGAGGAGGATGTCGGCATCCTCGGTTAGAACACAATCGATGGCGGCGGAACAGTCGTCCGTGAGCGGGTAGCCGAGGTAGTTTGTTGCGCTGGAGAACACTCCCATTCGCACAAGCAAGGTCTTCAATCCCGTCAACCAGCAGGTGATGCCTTCGCCACCGTAGACGTCGTACATGAGCCGAATCATGCGCTCCTGCAGGGCAAGCGCGCGCGACTGGTCCTCGCCCGCCACAGCCTCGACGATGCGACCGGCAATGAAGCCATTGAAGATGCCACCACCTAGCAGCAATCCGTCATAGCCCGCCCGTAGATAGCTTACGCAGTCAAACTCATAGCCGTTCAGCAACCGCAGGCCAGGCCGAGCCGCCCGCGCAGCGAGGGCGATATCCCGACGGACCTCGTTCATGGAACTGTCTTTGACCAGCACCACTTTCTCCAAACCGTAGATCTCGGGAAGAATCTCGTCTGGAACAGACACCGCACCACCTGAACCACGGTCGTAGATGCCCACGGGAAGAGGGCTGCGCGCGATGGACTCCGTGTACAGTGATAGGACATTGGCAGGTGTGGCATTGAGGAGGAAATACGGCGGAGCGATCACGGCGAGGTCCGCACCATCCGCCGCCGCCGTGTCCATGTTCTCGGCGATTCGGTCAGCGGAATTGTCCGTCACCTGCACGGCGACCAGCAACCGTCCAGCGGACGCCTCGACGACTGCGCGCGTCATGCACCGAAGCTCGGACGGACGCATCCAGGCGCCCTCGCCGCACGTGCCTCCGACGAACAGTCCCTTCACGCCCAGGCGGAGATGGTGTTCAACGAGCTTTTGCACATCACCCAAGTCGATCCGCATTTCTGATGTGAAGGGGGTGGGGGTGGCTGACCAAACCCCAGACAGTCGATCGATGCTAAGTGTGGACATACGGCGCTCCTTTTCTCTTTCGTGAGGTGTATCGTCTCTCAGAATCTGTCTTGCTAACGATTACTGCATGTGGGTTTCTCACCCACTTTCGTTTCCTCTCCGTTTTTCACGGCCTGGCTTTGCACCATAGTCAGCGTTCGCGGCTTCCAGTCCAAGCTGCTTCCCACTGCTCAGGTCGCAGCACACAGTGCCAACCCGAAACGCCATCACGATGCCCCATTTGTGCGAAGAGTCAATGTCCATCCGCCAAGTCCGATACCATCCGTGTGAAAGCGGGGATATCACAACTTGCAGACGGGGAGTCGTCCGATATAGTACTTGGTTGCATTTTTATTGATTTTTCAGCGCGCTATTTTCATAGTGCGGAACCCATACGAAAAGCGGAGAATGGCATTGAACGAGGAATACCTCAAGCGAGCGAAAGCCACTGTGGGAGACGTCCGACTTTTCATCAATGGTGTCGCGCAACGGGCAGCCGAGCTAGCACGGGGGGCAAAGCCTCTCGTGGCCACACGCCCAGATGACGACCGTACGAACTTGGACATTGCTCTTCTCGAAGTTGCAGAAGGTCGCGTGGTCATCAAGCCAAACGCTAGTTTGGCGGAAGAGAACGCCTAGCCCACCGCCAGAGCAGCAATGCGCCTTCGGCCACGCCTAGTTCCTGAAAATAGCATCAACGAAAAAACCTCCGTTCGGCGGGATTGTCACGCCAACACGGAGGTTTTTTTTCGTCGGGGCGGGAAACGCTATACGTTCTCTGTAGTGCCATCGGCCTGACTCTTGAGCGCGGCAGTGAACAACCGGTGCGTGTAGGCGACCTCGTCCGGAGTAACGCAGGAGGCGAACCGGCTGAGAGAGCTACCAACATGCAGCTCATATAGGAATGCAGCCCACATTTGCTGAATGCAGTCTGTGAAGCCGAACTCGAAGATGCCTCCCGTGATCCCCTTGAAAGCCGGCTCCCAGCCCATGTCAATCTGTTGCCAGCCCTGATCAGTCCCTGGTTCGTAGAACATCAACTCAATGCGCCGCGGATTCGTGCTCGACCAACGCCCACATGCTCTGGTTCCACGCACTTCGAAATACCACGTGTCGGTCTCCCCTGGCGCAATTCTCTGCGTCTTGATAGTCAAGGGGAAGACATTGCCCCCGGATGGATCCACCGCTTCACAGAGTAGCGTACCATTGTCCCAGGTCTCACAAGGAACCAGGTTTCCGCTCTTGTCGGGACGCTGAGTCATGATGTTTGAGAGAATGGCCCGCACATTCTTGGGGTACCAGCCCGCTTTAAAGGGCATATGACAGGGGTGCAATCCCAGATCACCCAAGCACCCGTATTCGCCATTGACATCAATCATCCGCTTCCAGTTGATCACCTTGTTCGGATTCAAATCCGAAGAGTGCAGGAAGCCACTGTTCACCTCGATAATCGTGCCGAAGGCCTGTTCCTCAATCATGCGCCCCAAGCGTTGCATCGGAGGAAAAAACGGGAACTCGCTGCTACAGCGGACAAACACATCAGGGTGCCGTGCGATGCATGCGTTGATGGCATCGTTGGCTGGTTTGTCGATGCCAAAGGGCTTCTCGCCAAGCAGATGCTTTCCCGCACGAATGATGTCGCAATAGAACTGCTCGTGCAGATTGTGCGGCACGGCGCAGTAGACACAGTCCACCTCTGGATTCGCCAGCATTTCGTGATAGTCCCCAGTGACTTGCGTAATGGAGGGAAAGTTCGAGGAGAACCAGCCCAACATCTCATCGTTCACATCGCAGACGCTCACAATCTCGGGTCTGAAGTCAAGATCCGTCAGGTGGCACCACCGCGCCACCGCGCTGCCGAACTCACGGCCCATCAACCCGCATCCAATAATCCCAAAACGATAGGTTTTCATACTACATCCAACTGCTTGAGGCCCATTCAGACACACTCACCCGTCACACTCAAATATGGTCTCCAGGAGACAGTCTGCAACCGCTGCATAGGATAGGGGGAATAGAAAATCGCCTGCCCACTTCCATCGGCATCATCACTCTCGGTGTCACAAAATTCCGGCTTCACGGCAACGGGCCACGCACACTTCACAACTCGTCAGCGCCGAGACTGGGTAGACATCCTGCTCGAAGACAAGCCACTCCGTGCCTGCGCTCTCGCCTGCGCTCCTCACGGACGATGCGTTGATGAAACCCTCTCCAACATCGCACACACTGTCCCTCCGGTCATCATAATCACGGAAGTGAATCTGGGGGAGACGCCCCGCATACTTCGCGATGTGGGCCATCGGATCTCCCCCTCCCTTCTTGATCCATCCTATGTCCAGTTCGCATTTGACGAACTCGGGGGAAGTCTGGCTGAAGAGACGATCCAGCTCGTACTCTCCGCCAACCCTGACCAACTCTTGGTGGTGATTATGGTACGTAAACTGAAGGCCCTTTGTGGCTGCAACACGTCCGGCCTGCTCGACCAGAGGAATCAGTGCATCCCACTCGGATACACGGCTGGCTAGGCTAGTAGTAATGTATGCTGCTTGCATGGCCATGGCATACTTGTAGACCAGATGCTCCGCGTTCAGAAGTTCGTCCAACTGGACGTGCATACCACAACATTCCAACCCAGCCGATTTCAGGAAATTGGCAAGCTCACTCGGATCCATACCGCCGTACTGCCAGGCGAACTCGACCCCCTCAAAACCCAAGTCGGCAAGTGTTTGAAGCGTCTCCTTGAACATGCCATCCCCGGAGAGGTCACGCACCGTGTAAAGCTGGATTCCTAGTTTCATTGTATCCACGACTCCGAGTTCCATTACTCCATGATCGCCCAGACCGTGCCGCTCACAACAGAATACGTGTCAGGACATGCAGGCACAAGTGTCATGGGGCTACAAAAAAACAGAGGTCCCACAGGCAAAGCCTGGGAACCCCTGTAGAAACAATGCCGCGCTTGCACGCACAGACATGCGGGAAACAACAGCAAGAAGGCTTCCCTTCTTTTAGACCACTGTTTTTCCGGAGATCGCACCATGACCACGGAAAAAACGCGTCGGGGCGAACTCTCCAAGGCGGTGACCAACCATGTTCTCAGTCACAAAGACATTCATGAACGTCCGCCCATTGTGAAGAGCAAAGGTGTGCCCCACGAAATCTGGCAGGATCATCGAACGCCTAGACCAAGTCTTGATGACAGTCTTCCGGCCACTCGCATTCAGGGCATCCACCTTCTTCAAGAGATGCTCGTCAACGAACGGACCCTTCTTAATTGATCTGCTCACTATTTCTTCCTCCGCTCAAGAATGAATTTCGACGAAGCTTTCTTCTTATTCCTGGTTCTGAAGCCCTTGGCGAGCTGACCCCACGGTGACTGAGGATGTCCACCACCGCTGGTTTTGCCTTCACCGCCACCCATCGGATGGTCCACAGGGTTCATCACGACACCTCGAACATGAGGGCGTCTTCCCAGATACCGTTTCTTGCCAGCCTTCCCCAAAACAATCTTGGAGTGGTCCAAGTTGCCCACCTGGCCGATCGTGGCGCGACAGTTCAGACTGATCAAACGCACTTCGCCACTGGGAAGTCTGACTTGGGCATACTTGCCCTCTTTGGCACGCAGAGTGGCAGCCTGGCCGGCGGCCCGGGCAATCGCCGCACCACGCCCAGGGTTCAATTCGACAGCATGAATCTCAACACCGTCGGGGATGTCCTTCAACAGCATCGCGTTCCCGGGCTTGTACTCCGCAGTCGGGCCACTCATCACCATGTCCCCCTGCTTCAGGCCAACTGGAGCGAGAATGTATCTCTTCTCCCCATCGACGTAATGCAGAAGAGCCAGCCGGGCACTGCGGTTCGGATCGTACTCAATATGTGCAACCTTTGCGGGTACACCATCCTTGTTCCTGAGGAAGTCCACCTTTCGATGGCGACGTTTTACACCGCCACCGCGGAAACGGGTGGTGATGCGCCCCTTGTTGTTACGACCTCCAGTGGAACATTTCCCTCGAGTCAGCGATTTCTCTGGATGACTGCGTGTCAATTCAGAGAAATCGCTCACACTCATTTGCCGCCGTCCAGGGGATGTCGGCTTGTATTTCTTTATACCCATCTTGTCTTTGCCTTCCGGGGTGCAGCCGTTCTCGGCTATCAGAGGATGTCGATTTCGCCTTCAGACAGAGTCACCACGGCCTTCTTCCAGTCCGGCCTCTTGCCGTACTTAGCCTGCCTCTGGCGCTTCCTCTTTCCCTTGCGGTTCATCGTATTCACCGCAGAAACTTTAACGTCGAAAAGCTCCTCCACAGCGAGCCCGATTTCGAACTTGTTCGCATCCTTGTTCACCTTGAAGGAATACTGGTTGTGCTCATCCACAAGCTCAGTCCCTTTCTCGGGGACAAGAATGGTATGAATGATCTGATACGCGTCCTTCATTCGGCCTTCTCCCCGGCAGCAATGCGATTGCCCAGAA
>JAGLDW010000109.1 GCA_023145395.1 Lentisphaeria bacterium
ACGACCTGCTTGTTGAGGCTTGCCCACAGTGGCACTCCGTAGGCCATGGCGGCAGCGATGCATGACTCGCTGGGTCCCCTTTTCTTGCGCTTGCCCTTGCCTCCCAGTCGGCCGATCTGCGGTAGCAGGAAGGTGGGCACACCGGTGGTGGGAGAGTAGAACTCACTCCGCCAGACGCGGTCCGGCATCTCATCCATGTAGTAGTACGGGTTTTTCATGACCTTGCTGGAGTATTGCTCCCCCGGCGCCCAGCCGTCGTTGAATGCATTGAACAGCGAGTACCAGCGGCTATGAGCGTGGGAGTAGTAGCGTTTCCCAGCATCGTGGCAGGCCTCGTAAATCCGCCGCGAGACTCCCCGGTGTGCATACAGCGGCCAGGTGCGGCCCGTGCGCCCGAAGGCATCGGTGAAACCGCAGCCGTGGCGTTGGTTGTCGCAGGGCTTCGCGCCGTCGATGTCGGTGTAGATCCCCCCGCTCCAGTCATTGCGAATGTGCTCGCGGACACACCAGACCAGGAAATCCCCGAAGCTGCTGCGCGGGCATACGCCCACCATGCTGTAGGGAGTGCCGTCGTCGCCTTTCTTGTAGCCGGAGAAAGTGGATCCATAGGGCTGGTTCCACTCTTCTTTGAAAAATGCATATTCAGGTGACGCGTTCGATGTGCATTGGAGGCAGGTGTAGGAGCGTGTCTCCATGCCCTTGGCACGCCAGCGGTCGACGAAGGCGCGCTGGTGCGCCGGATCGCTGGCCAGCAAGCGGCCATTCAGATGGGAAATTTGTGTTGCCCAGCCGTAGACAAAGGTGTTGACGCCCTGCATGTAGGGTCCTCCGGCCCAGCGCGTGGTGTACAAGTCCGTTCCCAATGGGCGGACAGGCGTCGCTTCGAACCCAAAGGTATACTTGAGGTCCTGCTCGATCCGTGTGGGTTTCGATATGAGATGCAGCCGCACGACAATTGCCTCGCCTTCCGGCTGCAGACTGATGTAGCGCTGCCCATCGGCCACGCGCCAGTTGGCCTCGGACTCCATGAACCACGAGAGCCCCCGTTCCTCATTTCCCAACCAGCCGTAGGGTAGAAATCGGTCTTCTTCAAGTGCCTCGCCTGCCCAGTCGGCGCAGGTCGGGTTTCGGTACCAAGTGGCGACCTGCTTTGGCACGGGGATCTCGAGCATGAGCGTTGCGAGGTCCGCACCCCCCGGGGGAGGTGAGAGAGTTACATCAAC
>JAGLDW010001090.1 GCA_023145395.1 Lentisphaeria bacterium
GTCAACCTATAGCAGGACAAGACAGTGACCAGTAATCGGTGGTCGGTAATCGGTAATCGGTGAGGAATGCCTCTGCTCTGTCAGGTTGAATCCAAAAGAACATCGACAGCTGATGACCTATCGCCTATCGCTGGCCGTTGTCAGCACGGCATCCCAAATTGCTCACACTCGAGAGTCGGCTGCCGTCGGAGCGCGCGGCCCTGTGGACGGCGCTTCCTTGCTTGGGCGCGGTGCGCCAGAGCCGCCGGGCATACCGCCAGCAGGTCCATAGAGACCACGCACTCCCTCGCTGGAAATCAGTAGTTCGAACCGTCCCGTGTAGCCCGCCGCGCCGAAAATGCGCGCCGCCTCGGTCTCGTTGAGCGCAACGACGAGCAGAGCTGCACTCGGATTGCGCGCCCGGAGCGGACCAAGCTCGTCCGAAATACGGCTTTCCGCCACGGTTGCTCCCCGGCCTCCCGTCCGTTGCACCCGGTAGAAGCGGAAGGTTGGAAAGTCGTGCGCACTGGTCAGAATAATGCAGTCCTCGAACAATGGTGCCTTGCGGTACACGCCGGCCAGTTCTTTCAGTTCATCACGCCCTCGGTAGTATTGCTGCAACAAGTCCTGGGGCGCCAAACCCTCGCGGAGTTGCTCCGTGGTTCGCCAATCGGCCAGACGCGTCCAAAAGAAACCGCACATCACGGTCAGCCCGGCGATCACAAGGAGCCGTGCCCTCGTCCAGAATGCGTGCTCGTGCACCGCCAGGAACACCCCATAGGTGACGGGGGGAAGAAACATGAGAAACACCCGTGGAAAAGGAGCGCGCTCACCCACTAATGCGAGAGCGAACGCGGCAACAGCGCACGCTCCCAGCAGAGACAATGCCCGACGGATATGCGCCGCAGTCGCACGGGACTCGGAGACGCGCCAGAAGCGCCACAGCACAAGCGCAAATACAACTGCCGCAATTCCCAAGTGCAGCGCTGCGCCCAGCAACACGTTCCCAACTACAGGCCAGACACTTTCCCAGCCCGCCGTCTGACGCACCACTTTGAGGAATTGGTCGAGAATGGTCAGGTAGTAGCAGACACCCAGGGTGCCGGGCACACTGATCCACAGCATGTCCTGCACGCGGCGGCTACGCGGCCGGGCCGCACCGGGACAGATCAGCACAAACAGAGCGAGCGCACCCACCACCACCACGTTCGAGGGAATAATCAATGGCAGAAGAAATCCGGTGGCAAGAACCTTGGGCAGGGCAGCTTGCCGCCGCCCACCGATCAACTCCAGAGCGCCGGTGGTTAGAACCGTCACCAGAAACAGCGTCGGGGCATATCCTCGGATCTGACACGCAAAGGCGCCGAAAACAGGGCTTATCGCCAATGTCAAGCCCGCAATGAAGGCCACGCGAGCGCCGAGATCCCGCGACCAACACCGCACCACCCACCAAATGGTCAAACCACCGAACATGGCCGCCGGCAGACGCATCAACACTTCATTCAGATTGAACTGGAACAACCGTACCCAGCACCACATCAGCGCGGACATGAGAATGTGGTTGTTCGCCACCGGATAATACCGGAACACACCCGCTAGCGGCCATCCTGGACGGCCAATCGCGAAGTCGCCTAGAGTCACCACCTCGTCGTACCAAAACTCCGAGGCCATCCACGGGGTGATGCGCACGGCGAACAGCGCCACGCAGATCCATACGGCTCGCTGTAGAACAACCTTCTCGCCCGTATTGTCCGTGGTGTCCGTCATCAGTCCAAAGGCTTCCTTACAAGGTTGAGGAACTCGTTTCGCGTCGCCTCGGAGTTGTGGAAACTGCCCAGCATCGCGGAGGTGACCATGCAGGAGTTCTGTTTCTCCACTCCGCGCATCATCATGCACAAATGTCGTGCCTCCATGATGATTCCTACCCCCTCGGCCTCGATGTGGTCTTTCACAAAGCGCGCGATCTGCTGCGTCAGACGCTCCTGGATCTGCAAACGCCGGGCGAAGCAGTCCACCACCCGCGCCAGCTTACTCACGCCGAAGACGCGGCCACGGGGGATATAGCCGATGTGACACCGCCCGTAGAATGGCAGCATGTGGTGCTCGCAGAGGCTGTACACCTCGATGTCCCGGACGATGACCATGTGGTTGCAGTCCTCGTTGAAAATCGCGTCGCCCACGATCTCCTCCGGGTCCTGCGCGTAGCCGCTGGTCAGAAATTCCATGCTCTTCGCAACCCGTTTGGGAGTGTTGATCAAACCCTCGCGGGTCGGATCCTCCCCGATCTTCAGGAGCATCTGGTGTATCAGGTCTTCCATCTCAATCACCTCTTTCTCGCACCCGCCGCCGGGCTTCAACACATCGTCAGCGGCCCATGAGCCGGTCCAGTTCGACAAGGCGGTCCTCGTCCAGCTCGATCTTCGACCCAATCTGGCTGACCCAAAGGGTGTGCTTGGCCGCCAGTTCCAGCACCTCCAGCCTGTCAAAGGCCTGTAGAAGGCTGTCACCAACAGCTAGGACACCGTGATTCTCCATCAGTGCGCACAGCGCACCATTCTTCACACCGGTTGCCACCCGTTGAGCCAAGTTTTCACTGCCCATGCAGGCATAGGGGACAAAAACCGGATCGCCTAGGATGGCGTATCCCTCCGCCGTCAAATGCGTGTTCACCGGCACACGCGTCGCACAGAAGGCGCTGGCATGGGGAGGATGCGCATGCACGATCGCAGTTACGTCCGGGCGCGCACGATAGATGGATAGATGCATGGACGACTCGATGCTCGGGACGAGTTCCGGAGACAGATTGTCGCCGTCCAGGCTCATCAGCAGAACCTGATCCGCCCGCAACTCGGCCTTGTCGCTCTTCGACGCCGTGAGCAATACCACGTCTTCGCCGACCCTGCACGACAGGTTGCCTCCACTCGTGGTGGTCAGTCCCTGACGGTACAGCCGCCGCATGAAGTAGGCGACCTCACTCCTCTGATCTTCATAGTCCACAGTCATTTCTTCCGTTTGTCTGTTCTGCCAATGCCTCGGCGCAACCCACCCGCGCGATTCCGCGACTCTTTCTTCATCCACCCCAAAACATAGCCCATTCCCCCGCTTTGCGCACACGGACTGAACAAGTGCTTGACGGGTGCAGATTCAGACGGATTCCTTCGGTGCCTACAGACCTACGCCCTTCTCGAACTTACGTGAAAACCGGTTCAGTCGAACATTCTGGGATTGTCCGTGATCGCGATCAGGTCGATGTACACGGACTCCCGCGGAGCAAGTTTGAGCACATGTTCCGCTGCGGACAGGCTGAATGCCTGCAGGCACGTCAGGCGTTGCCTCCGGTTGTGCGCCACCATCGACCAGACCCACGACGTGGCGCTCCGCACTTGTGCAGTCGCGAGCGTTCCGTTATCCATGGAAAAGCGGACGGAATTATGCGAGCCAACCGGTTCCTCCGAGCGAAGGCGCATGAGCACGTAGTACTTCCCCGCTTTGGGAACGCGGAAGCGGTACTCGGCGGGCTCTTTCGACACAGCATCGGAAACAAGGGCGTATTTTCCTCCTGAAGCGGACGTGTCGGAGATGATTTTGTACATTCTTTCGCTGGAAGGCGCTTCGGCTTCGATGTACGTCACGAACACGCCTTCCCGCGATGGCTTGACCACGGGCGCCATATCCGTCTCGGCATACACCATGACAGGCCGGGAGAAGCCGCTCTCCAGTCTCACAAGAAAGGCGCCGCGGTAGAGTGTCCTCTCCCTCATCCTGGCGGGAATGGGTGTCACGGTGAACTCCGTTGCCTTGCCAGACTCCAGCACCCCGCTATCCGGTGTGACGGCGAACCAGTCGAAGGCGTCGTTCTTCGCGATCCTGTACCTGCTCGAGAATCCGTCACTCTTGACCGTGGCTGTCACGGTTTGAGCACGCGCCGCGTTTGTGTCCGCCGCGGTGAATGTCAGTTGATACCGATCCAAGTATACGGGGATCGGCCGCACGGGCAGAACCAAGTCGGAGCCCAACGGGATTGCCCCCATGTCGATGCTGCCGTTCGTCGCAGGAGCAAAGTTGTCGATCTCCACACCGCGACCCACTGCGGGAGAGGTCTC